>JBDSIW010000242.1:0-3408 GCA_039917795.1 Verrucomicrobiota bacterium
GCCGCAAATCCGCTTTTCGGGAGGCGGAATCCACTCCATGGCAGGCAAAGCAATTCTGGGACAAAATCGGTAGAACATCCCGATTAAATTCAATTTTGGAGGCGGAGGCGGCCCTGGCAGAAACCGCAGTTGCAAATAGCCCAGCGAGCAACAGGCCGAACCCCTTTTTCAAAACGAGATAGTTCGCCGATGGGACGGCCTTGGCGGCGCGGAATTTCTCTTTCGGCTTCGAGTTAGGCATTTCCACTATATTAATCGGTTTGAAGACATTTGTGCAACTCTGACGAATTAACGACGAGTCGAATTCAGAGCGAAGACGAGTGCCGAGCGTTTTCAAGTCGAGTCGCGGGTTACGGAGCCAATCTAACATCGATTCTGTCCTGAAGGAATAATTGTCTGTTGAAAAATCCGAATCGGGCGGCAACAATGGCTTATGCAAATCGCTTTATTCGCTCACCTTGCCGGATCGGCTCACGTTCATCGCGGTGATGTGGCGCTTTTGATTGCAGCGTCAGCCATCGCGATTGCCGTTTATTTTTTGATCCGTCCCGCGCGACGCTGATCTTCTCCGACGTTGGTTTTCGGGGGGTAATCGCCTCGGCACTTCTTCCCAAGTGACTCTTCGTTTTTCCTCTTCTCAATCTTAGAATTAGGTTTCTCGTTGTAGTTTTTTGGGGACGGATGATGTTTGTGCATGGACTCTCGCGCTTGCCCCACGATTCTTGTCGTCGACGATGACGACAATGACGTTTTTTTGCTGGAAAAGGCCTTTAAGAAGGCGGGGCACCGGTTTACTCGAGTCAAAGACGGCCGTGAAGCGATGGCCTATTTGAATGGAGAAGATCCTTTTTCGGATCGCGATAGGTTTCCGTATCCCGATTGCCTGCTGTTGGATTTACGGATGCCGATCCTTGGAGGTTTGCTCGTTTTGGAATGGATTCGGCAAAGCCCGCGGCATAAAAACCTGCATGTGGTCGTCTCTAGCGGCACGGATCACGATCCCGAGGTAAAAGCGGCGAATCAACTCGGTGCCACTCATTTCTCAAAACCGCTCAATTCAAGCGAACTGGTTCGATTTTTGGATGAGTGCTCGCGGTCGGCGAGGCAATAGTAAGCCAAAAAACACGAAGCGAATTGCTTTCGGGTTTAGAGTCCACTATTAATCTTCGAAAAATATGTGGAATCCGAAGCCCCTCATTCTCATTGCGGAAGACGACGAGAACGACGCTCATCTTTTACGGCGGACGATAATGAAGATTGGAATTACCATGCCCATTCGGATCGTCGTGGACGGCGAGGAAGCCATCGAATATTTGAGTGGTGTCGGCGCCTATTGCGAACGGGAGATTCATCCATTCCCATCAGTCGTCGTAACGGATATCAAGATGCCCCGCAAAAACGGTTTTGACGTGTTGAGCTGGCTGAAAAAACACCCGGACTGTGCGATCATCCCGGTTGTGATGTGGACTTCATCCAACCAGGAAAGCGATATTCTCAAGGCGTATCAATTGGGCGCGAACTGTTATCTGCAAAAGCCCAACAGTGCGGCCGGTTGGGAGGAAACCATCGCACTGCTCTTCAAATTCTGGGACGCCTGCCAGAAACCTTCGCTCCAGCTTTCCCGTTGCGCAGAGGCCTAGAATCGCTGCTAGGATATTTCTAGAGAATTCAGACAGGGGTCGAGATTTTTGCCACTCCCCATTCTTTTTCCAGCTTGAGCAAACGCCGGTAACTTTCTTTCGGGGAAAAATCTTTGTGGAGCAACCCGCCGTGAGGCCAGAAATGCCCGCCGTAGTCGGCGAAATCCCACCAGCCAATCGCCTCAAATTCCGGGAGGCTGTAACAGATGGTGTAGATCGCTTCGAGCCAATCCGCCTGCATCGTTTCATTCCACGGACCATGCCAGCCGGGCACGACATTCTTTGGTCTCATGCTGGCCAGGTCCAAGCCGTCGGAGGAATTGCAGGAAATTTCGGTGATGTGAATCGGGCGATGGAAATTTTTGAATCGCGCGAGCATTCGCTCAATCTCAAATAAATCCTGCTGCGGGTAGTAAAGTTGCAGCCCGATATTTTCAAATTCCACGCCCGCGCCGACGCAGTCAGAAAGGTAACTATGCGGCGACCAGCGACGCGAGCCGTCGAGGTTCGTCCGCTTTGCGTATTCGCCCCACAGGCAACAGTGATTGATCTGCCGTTTCACGACGGGTGAACCTTCCCGGGCCGCGCGGCAGGCTTCGCGCGTCAGTTCCAGGATTTGCGCGTGAGAAAAGCGAAAGAGATTCGATTTGTCATGCGCCTCGTTGATGATTTCCATGACGGGAATTTTTCCGGAATAACGCCGGGCGGTTTCCGTCACGACGCGTTTATATTCCGCCAGAACCCTTTCGAAAGGCCAACGGCGCAACCATTCCGGCGTCGCGCCATTAGATAGGTAAACATATCCGTATCCTTTCGGGACGAGCTTGTGATCAAGGCACCATTGCAGTGATTGATCCATCCGCCCGTAATCAATTCGTTGGGCAACGGGTTGCTCCTCTTTCCATGTGTACCAGCTGATGGTCGCCAGGTTGAACACGTCCAGAAAACGCTTCTCCACTTCGACTCCGCGTCCGCGAACCGAACTGAGCCCGCCAAACAGGAAATTCTTTCGCGGTGCCGCAAACTTGGAAATGCGGTGGCGCGCCAGGTTCAGCGTTAGCTGTTCGCCCGCGTGGAGTCCGTGGGCCAACGCGTCGTAGGCGGCAGCAATTCGCGCAGGTTCAGGTTTGGCAGGAATGGGCCGAGCCGCTTCGGCCAAGTGCTTTTCAAAAACGAGATTGGACGAAAGGGTCTTGCTCTCGCGCCCAAAAAGTTCGCGCACACGACGCAATCGCGTCGCCGCAGCTTCCACTACGAACTCAATCGCACCGGGCTTTGTGAAGCCCTTCCCTCCATTGTCGGCGTAACAATAAACTTCACCGAAACCGGGAACCCTTAAACGGGCGCTGAGTTGAATCGGCTCCCGGGCGAGGCCGACGCGCGCGCGCCCTTCCGCCATCGCGATCCCTTGTGGCAACGGATCGTTCGACAAATCGCGAGCGTGAAGCGTAACCAGTCGGTCGTGTTCGAGGCGCTGGCCGTTTGCTTCGTGGAGCAGGACGCGAAGTTGCGGAGAATTTTCTTCGAGAGCAGGTGTGGGCGATTTGGAATCCTCTGCGCCGAGTGCCTGCTCCGCAGTTTGCGCGAGCGCTGGAATTGGGCCGAGAACCGAAGCGGCAACCACCGATCCGGAAGCCTGAAGAAATTCACGCCGCCTCATGGTTAAAGTTTCACGCAGCGATGTTCACAGTTCAGCGCTCCATTTACTCGCCAATATCCTCGTTCCAAAGCTCAGGATTCCTGACAATGAAGTTTCGCATGAGTTGAA
>JBDSIW010000243.1:0-3981 GCA_039917795.1 Verrucomicrobiota bacterium
TGGCTA
Source organism: Verrucomicrobiota bacterium (assembly GCA_039917795.1). GTDB lineage: Bacteria > Verrucomicrobiota > Verrucomicrobiia > Limisphaerales > CANJXF01 > CANJXF01. The sequence continues at coordinate 7 of JBDSIW010000243.1, forward strand.
ATGATCATGTGGTGATCGTGAACAAAAAAGACAAAAGCCACGCCACGGGCGAGCAGGCGGTTTACACGGCCATTGAGAGCGGCGAAATTATCGAACTGACGGGGCAGCCATTTTGGTCCGACGGCGAACGCGAGGGTACTGCTGACAAATTTATTTTCGACCGGACCAATAATCTTTTTCGCGCTGAACAGAATGCGGTTTTCAAAGTGCCCCGCTCCAAGATTGGCCAGCTCGATTTACTCACGCCGGGCGCGACGCCATCGACGAATGCCTTGAGCAAACGCGTGGTGATTTCGTCCGACCTTATGACCTTCAAAATGCCGCCGACCAATGGACCGATCCAGGAAATGATCGCCGACCGCCATGTGGTCATTATCAGCGAGATCGACGAGAGTCGCGCCACGGCGAAACGGGCGGTTTACCAGGAGGCAACGGGCTTGATGGAACTAACCGGCGACCCGGAGTGGAAGGTCAAAGGCAATGAAATCAAAGCGGATATCCTGGTCGCCGGGCGGACGAATCAATTTTTTGGCGCGCGCACCAACGTTCACATGAAACTCCCCGCGGCGTCATTCGGCAAACTTGCTTCCGCCTCGGGCGCCGATACCAATTCCGCGGGTCTCACCAATCAATTCGTGGAAGTATTCGCCGACGATTTTACTTACGCCACGAATGTCGCGAGGTTCCGCGACAACATCCGCGCCAAAACCGAGGACGCCAATGGATCGAAGTCCACCCTGGTTTGCAATTTCCTGAATATCACGTTCGGGCCGAGCAACCAGGTCGAAAAAGTGGTGGCCAGCGACAAGGTTTTTCTCAAGCAGATTATCGGTGCGGCCGCGCAATCGCGCGTGTTGGAGAAAAGTATCGCCTGCGATTTGCTGGTCTTGAATCGTTCTCCGCAAACGGGCTTTGTGCAAAAGATCCACGCCGAAAAAAATGTCGTGGGCGAGCAAGCGGAGCGCGAGGAATCCGGTCAATTGCGGAAGAAGATTTCAGCTGAGACGGTGGACGTAAAATTTTTCCCTTCCACAAACCAGATCGAGAGCATTATTGCGGAGAGAAATGTCGTGGCGGATCGGATTGTGAAGACGGATGCCGGGGAAAAATCTGCGCAGGCGACCGGCGCGCGCGCGTCCTACTCAGCCGCCATTGATGTCGTGGAGTTGACCGGGAAGCCTACCGTGACGGCCGAAGAGGTCCTCTTGCACGAGGCGAACGTCCTGCGCTGGAATTTGAAAACGGGAAAAATCAGCGGCTCGAACACGCCTTATAAAGTGACTCCTCTCAATTCCACGAATAGGCTGGGCGCGATCCGATTTCCAAAAAAGCCATGATGCACGAAACCCAGCCCGTTTCGCAGACCGCGATCAATTCGCCGGAGGGTGAAGGCATCGCGCAGATTTTGCTTACGACGGAAAGGCTGGCGAAAACCTATGGACAGCGCCGCGTGGTAAACGGCGTGTCGATCAATGTGCGCGCGGGCGAAATCGTCGGCTTGCTCGGCCCGAACGGCGCGGGCAAGACCACCACGTTCAATATGGTGGTCGGAATCGTCAAACCGGACGAGGGCGACGTGAAGTTCGAGGGCCGGATCATCACCGGCTTGCCCATGCACCAGCGCGCGCGGCTCGGGATTGGTTACCTGACCCAGGAGCCATCGGTGTTCCGCAAACTCACGGTCGAGCAAAACATTCTCGCGATTCTCGAAACCTGCGCGATGAATTCCCACGAGCGCAAGATCCGCCTGAAGCATTTGCTTGATGAGCTCGACTTGGCCCGTCTTGCCAAAAGCAAAGCCTACACGCTGAGCGGCGGCGAAAAGCGGCGTCTCGAAATCACGCGCGCCCTCGTCACCAGCCCGAAACTGCTTTTGCTCGACGAACCGTTTGCCGGGATTGATCCAATCGCCGTTTACGAAGTGCAAAAAATCATCCGACGCCTGCGCGATCGCGGCTTGGGAATATTAATTACCGACCATAGCGTTCGTGAGATGTTAAAGCTGATTGACCGCGGCTACATCATCGTGAAAGGCGAAGTGCTGCGCGAAGGTTCGGCGGAATTTCTGGCGAATGACCCCAAGGCGCGGGAGATTTATCTTGGGCCCGACTTTAATATTTAATGGTTGAACCGTTGAACAATCAACCGATTCAGCCCATTGCCATTCTATGAAACGTGATCTCGTCACTGTTGAGCGATTCTACACCGACCAATCCAGCGACCTTGAGCTCAAGCTCGTCGCAGGCGCCAGAGGCTTGAAGCGCATAATCCGTGAGCCCACCGTCAATCGCCCTGGACTCGTGCTCGCCGGGTTTACCCGGTATTTCGCCAACAAACGCGTCCAGGTGATTGGGAATGCGGAGGCGACTTTTTTGAAATCGCTTCCGGCGGTAGAACGCAAGGAGCGTTATCTCAACCTTTTTTCCTACAAAATTCCGTGTGTTGTTTACTCGCGTAATTTGCGGCCGGACCGGCTCTTGTTGCAGGAGGCGGAGAAAGCCGATGTGCCGGTTTTCCAATGTCCATTGATCACGATGAAGTTCATCAATCTCGCCACACTCGCGCTGGAAATGCTCTTCGCCCCGCGCGGGACGGACATTGGCAGCATGGTGGATATTCTGGGCGTAGGCGTGATCATCCGCGGGGAAAGTGGCATTGGCAAAAGCGAAACCGTGCTGGCCTTGATCGACCGCGGCTACAGTCTGGTGTCCGATGACATTACGCGCGTCACGCTAATCGATGGACGCGAAGTAATCGGCACAAGCGCGGAACTGACCCGCAATCACATGGAGGTGCGCGGAATTGGAATCATCAATGTCGCTTCCATGTTCGGCATCAAAAGCATTCGGCAGGAGAAACGCGTCAATCTCATCGTGACGTTGAAAACCTGGAACGATGTTCCGGACGTGGATCGACTCGGGATGGATGACGAATTTGTCAAAATCCTGGGAATTGATATTCCGCACATCACAATTCCGGTGCGACCAGGCCGGGATCTGGCGCTTCTGATTGAGGTGGCCGCCTTCCAGATGAAGCTTAAGGAAACCGGTCATAATCCAGCCAAAGAACTCAATAATCGGCTGATCGCGCAGATGGCCGGGACTCTGCGCTTGTAAATTCTTGATCACAAAATACTGTTTGGCGGGATTTTATTTTAGATGAGCGCCAAAAAAGCTACCACCGGCCACGAACGAGAACTTGTTGTGACGAACAAGCTGGGCATTCATGCGCGTCCCGCCGCCATGTTTGTGAAAACCGCGAACCGCTTTGACTGCGAGATTTTCGTCGAGAAAGACGGGGAAAAAGTGAACGGGAAAAGCATCATGGGTCTGATGATGCTCGCGGCCGGACCGGGAAGCAAAATCATCGTCACTGCCGAGGGAGAAGATGGACACGCCGCGCTCAATGAAATTGACGCCTTGTTCAAACGGAAGTTTGATGAGGAATAAAAAACCGGACGAATCCATGGGCTTCGTTTTTTGCATCTTGAAGTTTCAGACCCTGCCCGTAATTTTTCCGGCATGTCAGATTTTGATGTGAAGTATGTTGCGAACCTCGCGCGCGTCGCGTTGTCGGCGGCAGAGGAGGAAAAGCTCTCCGCGCAGCTCGAAAATATCCTGAGCTACATCGAAAAGCTGAAAGAATTGGACGTTAGTCAGGTTGAACCGACCGCGCACGCCGTCCCGCTGATCAATGTATTTCGCGCCGACGAAGTCAAGCCATCCATTTCCAACGAGGATGCGCTCCGCAATGCGCCTTCCAAAGCAAACGGGCTTTTTCTGGTGCCGAAAATTGTGGAATGAAGCAGCCAGCTCCAGAACGACGAGGTTTGGATGCGTGGAGCCGCAGTTTTCTGCACCTTACCTTCTTTGCGCCATTGCGTTGACTCGCTCATGCTCAACCAACTTACTATTTCCGCACTCGCCGGCAAATTGGCCAAACGCGAAGTCTCCGCGCGCGAAGCGATGCAATCGT
>JBDSIW010000244.1:0-3857 GCA_039917795.1 Verrucomicrobiota bacterium
GGGGGCGGCGGCGGTGGTGGTGGTGGCGGCAGCGGGCAGGGCCAGGATAGTGGCGCTTTTGCCATTCCACGCGTTTCCATTGCCCAAGTCGTTGGTGGCCAGGGTGGCGGGGGGGGCGGCGGAGGCGGGGGCGGCGGCGCGAACGGCCAGGGAGTCGGCCTGACCAGTGTAACCCGGACCAATCGAATGCTTACCGTGAACTTGTTGGTCAGGGAATATTTTACAGCGGCTGGAGTTGACTTTGGCGTCCAGCAAGGTGCGGTCGGCGGTTTGGACCGAACGGGCGGTGGCACTGGGATTACGCCAAACGGCAAGGCACTCTTCTTCAATGACCGAACCGGAATCCTCATGGTCAAGGCATCCTTGTCGGATCTGGAAATTATCGCGTCTGCGATTGAGGTTTTGAATGCAGATCCGCCACAGGTCACCATCGAAGCGAAGTTCGCCGAAATCAGCCAGGATGACTCCAAGGCCTTGGGTTTCGATTGGTTCATTGGCAACACGCTCCTGAATGGCGGACGTGTTGGTGCCCAAGGGGGTACGGCACCATCGTTCCAAGGCAGCCCAAGTTCGGGAAATCCAAGTGGATTTTTCCCTGGGCCAGCCATTGCGACCGGGGATCCGTTTACTCCATTCATTGGGGGAATCTCTCCTTCAGGTTCCGACTCGTTGTTGTCGTCGGGTTTGTCCCGCGCCAACGACGGCGTTCCTGCGGTTGGGACGATTACCGGAATTTTGACCGATCCGCAGTTCCGGGTCGTAATCCGCGCATTGGAGCAACGTAAAGGGAGCGATATTCTCTCCGCACCCAAGGTCACTACTTTGAGTGGACGCCAGGCACAGGTCCAAGTGTTGGATTTGGTCACGATAGTTTCTTCCGTTAACCTGCAACAGCAGGGAGGCGGCGGCGGCGGAAACGCCACCACAGGGACGGGAACTGGTGCGCCCGGCGCGATTGGTTCATCGATTGGCTATAATACCGAACCGCTTCCGTTCGGTCCGTCGCTTGATGTGTTGCCTTCCGTTTCCGCGGATGGTTATTCAATTCAGATGACACTCATTCCAACGATCAGCGAGTTTGTTGGGTATGACGATCCTGGTAGATTCATCCCGCAGGCGCAATCGGTCGGTGGCGCAAATGTCGGGACACCTTTGTTGGCGCAATTGCCGCTGCCTCGGATTCGGCTGCGCCAAGTGACAACGAGTTGCAATGTGTGGGACGGACAAACTGTCGTGCTTGGCGGTTTGATCACGGACAACGTCACCAAGATCAAAGATAAGATTCCGTTGCTGGGTGATTTGCCATTCTTCGGCAGATTGTTCCGCAGCGAATCCTCGTCTTCGGTGAAAAGAAATCTGATGATTTTTGTGACGCCGACGATCATTGATCCCGCAGGCAACCGTGTGCATACGGATGATGAACTTCCTTTTTCGAGGGTTTCAGTGCCGGTGCAGCCGGTTTCCGTAATCGTTCCCGACCGATAAACATTCAGCCAGGTTCCATTGAGGTGGAACCTGGCTTTTAGTCAATAAAACGGCGTTGCTGATTTAGTCATGCCAGGAACGCCCAACAGCGTGCAGGAGGAAAGTAGAAAACGATTTTTAGTCGTAGATGGCCATGCCTACGCTTACCGGGCATTTTACGCGATCCGGCAATTGCATTCACCGTCCGGTAAAGCGACCAACGCCATTTACGGTTTCATCAAAATGTTGATGAAAATGCAGGCGCAATTGCAGCCAACCCATTTGATGATTGTGTGGGATGGCGGATTGGCTGAAGAGCGGACGGTGTTATTGCCGGAATACAAAGCGCAACGACCCGAAATGCCTTCTGGATTGGAGGAGCAGCTGGATGAAATCGTTGCCTACCTCGGTGCGGCCAGTGTTACCTCGTGGTGCCAGGACCGAGTGGAGGCGGATGATTTTATCGCCACGGTTGCAAAAAAGTCGGTCGCGGCTGGCGTTCCTGTCGTGATTGCCAGTGCGGATAAAGATTTCATGCAACTTGTTTCCGAGGATGTCTCGCTGCTCAATCCGAATGACAAATCGGAAAAGCTTTGGTCTGCGGATCAGGTGCGCGAAAAATCGGGCGTCGATCCAACGCAAATTGTGGATTGGTTAAGTCTGATTGGCGACAGCGTGGATAATATTTCCGGGGTGCCTGGCGTGGGTCCAAAGACCGCAGCCGAATTGTTGAAGCAATTTGGGTCGCTGGAGGAGATTTATAGGCGGCTGGCAGAAATAAAATCCGACCGGCTGCGGACAAGCCTTCAGGCGGCTGCCGACGTGGTGTGGCGCAATCGACAACTGATTTGTTTGCGAGATGATCTGCCGTGTGAATTTGAACTGGAAAAATTTGCGACGATGCCAGTGCAGAGCGGCGAGTTGCGCCGGCTTTTTTCAGGCTGGGGATTTAAAACTTTGCTGCACGAATTGGAAAAGACGGAAATCAGGCAAACGGAATTGTTCATGTCATGAACGACAGAGGTATTTGATGAAACTTTCTTTCGAAACATATTTTTTCTCACCGAAATGCCTCCTCAATCTGAAGAAAGGATGGACAATAATTGCGTCACTTGTTACTAATAATCCATTCATGATGTCTCTATCGCCGCAGCTTCGAAAAAGCGTATCCGGTTTTTTAATTCTATTGTTTTTGCCGCTTATTTCCTTCGGCCAGACTAGGCTTCCCCAGGGAGGAGAAACGGGAATCATTGGTGGATTTGCGGGCGACCAGGATTATCCGAGTGTTTCATTGAATCAGGACGGCGGTTATGTGGTTTGGGAAGGAATGTCGATCGGTAAAACCAATGGCATTGGTGCAGCACGATTGGATGCTTCGATGCAAAAGGTTTCAATTTTTCCGGTGAGTAAAATTACAAAAGGAACGCAGCGCACCCCGCAGGTCAAAATGTTGAGCAATGGGAATGCAATTTTTGTGTGGTCCGGGAACGCGCTGAAGACGCCGGATATTTACGCACGGATTTTGAAAGAGCCGGGTGTTTTTTTGACTTCAGATTTGCGCCTTAATACTTATTTGAAAGATTCGCAAACCGCTCCCGTCGTGACTTCTTTGGAAAATGGTGGGGCCTTTGTGGTTTGGTCGAGTTTTCAACAAGATGGAAGTTTGTGGGGAATTTACGCTCGCACCATTTCTCCGGATGGAAAAATCACAGGAAACGAATTCGGAGTAAATCAAACCACCCAATTTAATCAAAGGTCTCCAGCAATTGCGACCCTGTCTAATGGGAACGTAGTGGCAATTTGGATTTCAGAACAACAACGATTTGCTGCGACACTGGCGGGGGTTGGGAGTGTTGACGTGTATGCTCGAATATTCAATTCGATCGGGAGTCCCTTGTCCGGAGAATTGCTTTTGAATTCCGGGAATAATCCGTGCGCGGACCCCTCGATCAGCGCGCTTCCCGGTGGCGGCTTTACTGTCGTTTGGAGCGAAAAGGATCTGGCCAATCGCTCAAATAATTGGGAAGTCGTCGGCCGTTCCTTTTCTGAATCGGGCACCGCGGTTGGCGGAGATTTCAAGATCAACAGTTACACATACGGCGACCAGTTTCGGCCCCGAATTGCAACTACAGGGAATCATTGCGAGGTGGTTTGGACGAGCTTGGGGCAGGACGGCTCCCGTGAAGGAGTATTTGGACGCATATTACAGAATGGAACTGTAGTTTCGGGAGACGAGTTCCGCGTCAACACTACTACCCCGAGCAAGCAAATTCATCCAGCAATCGCCTCTCAAGGGGATAGAGTGTTGGTACTCTGGTCCAGCTTTATTGCGGTAAATGGCTTTGACTTATTTGGGCAAAAAAATTCTGTGACCCAATAAAAGGCAGCGCACT
>JBDSIW010000245.1:0-3790 GCA_039917795.1 Verrucomicrobiota bacterium
GCCAATGTTGGAGAGGAAGATCGACGAAGGATAAGGCAGCGCGGCACCCATGGTCGGAATGGAAATCGTGCCTGTGTTGGACGAGATGAGGGACGCAGTGCTCGCGGTCCCAAGCGCAAAGGAAAAATCGATCATGCCAAGATCTTTCGTGCCATCCTGCAAGTGCAGGACGGGCCGGATCGTTCCGCCGCACACGCCGCCGGCCGTGAAGGAAAACGTTCTCGTCACCGCCGCGCCGCCTGCCCCGAGTGCGCCGTAATCCTGCGCTCCACCCGGAGCTGCGATACCATTGGTCGCCAGCAATGTTGCCGTGAGATTCGTGGTGTTGCCGAAACCGACGTTTTGCAGTGTGAAATTTACGGCCACCGTTTCGCCAGGATCAATAGCGTTGTTCCCGGTCCCGCAATTTTCCGCAGCCAGCGTTCCGGAAACCAAAGTGATGAACGCGCCGTTCGCCGACGGCATGATCGAGAAGTTTGCATCTGAGATGTCAAAAAATATGTTCCCTGCAGCTTCGACTTTAATGCGGGCGGAGGTGGTGCTGATGGCGGGGAGCCTCACGGTCTCGATACCGTCATTCGGCGTATTGCTGGCAAGCACGATGGGGAAAGAGTTCCCGCCGTCGGTGGAAAGTAAAATGTTCACATTCGCGGCACTGATCGGCGAGGCCGTGGTGCCAGCCACATTCCAGGTTACCGAGCGAACGCCCGCCCAATTCACCGCAGTGTTGGGCGAAGTAACGATGAATGGACCAGCGGACGAACTGACCGTGACCTTCATGTCGTCGGTGCTTACTCCGCCGCCTCCGCCGCGATTGTCTCGGGCCGTGACCCGGAAGTTCATGGTTCGACCCACGGTGGGCAGTTTTTCGCCGACCACGGATGTATTGCCCAGAATGCTGGAAATTTTTGGAAAGGTGCGTGAAGCGCTGTTCGTTGGATTGAGCGAGCGAAACAGCGGGCTGCTCCCGTTGTCCACGCTGGAAGCGGTTTGGGACGGACCCAGGTCGCGCTCTTCCCAGCAATAGGTGAGGGCATCTCCATCGGGATCGCTGCCCGTTGCGGTGAGCGTGAAGGGCGTGCCTTTGGGAATCGAGTAATCGAGGCCCGCATTCACGGAAGGGGCGTTGTTTCCGGTACCGCTGAGCAATGGGCAACCGCTTCCCAAGCCGGTCGTGCTGTAGGCGACGATTTCATCGAAACTGATGCAATGAAAATAGGGATCGCTATGCGGTTGCAGGTCGTCCGCGTCGCAAATTCCCGCGTAAGCCAGGAGGGTGGAACCGCTTCCCGGTTCAAAGGCCGTCGAGCTGTTGCGATTGCCCGAGCAAAAGCCGCTCACGCTATTGAAAGTGTGGTTTGCGCCGAATTGGTGCCCCATCTCGTGCGCGACGTAATCGACATAAAACGCGTCACCCGTGGGCATGGAGGTGCCCGTCACGCCGCGCGCCTTGTTGCCGGTTCGGCAAACCACTCCCAGCGTCGCAATGCCGCCGCCAGCCGTGCTGAAGACATGGCCGATGTCGTAATTGGCGCTGCCAATCACACTGTCGAGCGTGGATTGATTCTGCCCGAGCATCAACGAACCGTTGTCATTCGTATAGGGATCCGTGCCGGGATTGGTGTAAACAATCAAATTATTGTTCGCGACCAAGACCAGCCGAATCGCCAGTTCCACTTCATAAATCCCGGTGACGCGATTGATCGCCGTGGCAATGGCGGACATTCCGGACGAAACCGTTCCCCCCGAGAACTGCACATATTCCCCAGTCGCTGCGCAAGCGAGGCGATAAATACGCAGGTTATTGCCCGAGCGAAGCAAATCCCTTGGCGCCGGATCCGCCGGGGCGGGCTCGGCAACATTCGCCTCGGGAGCGAGGCATTGAAAACCGTCAGCGCCTTTTCGATAATCGCGTTTGTAATAGCTGGTGTGAAGAACGCGGTTTCCCCGCCAAAACGGATCGATGTAAACGGCTCCCTTGGACGACAAGATCTGCGCGTGAAAACCCTCGGGGGTTGAATCAATCCGGGCAGTCGCGGTGGGATCATCCACGCCCTGACCAAGGTAGGTTTTAATTTCCGGAAATTTTGCCGCCAGTTCCGGCGCGAGGATCGACGATTCCACAATGCGAAAGCGCGCGGAGCTCCCATCCGGCATCGGCAAAATAATTTCCGCCGGCGCCACGCGCCCCTCTTTGGAAAATTCCTTCGGCGCTTTTCCCAGCGAGGCGGCCAACGCGGATCGGTCCACGTTAAAGGCGTGGGATTTCTCGGGCTGCACCCAGGCATCGGACGCCGGGCGGTTCTTTGCGATTTTGCCCGCCGATTGCCAGAATTTTCCCGGAGGCGATTGCGCTTGCGTCCAAGACGTGGAAAGCAGGAAGGAGGCGAAAATTCCTGACCAGAAGCGATTGAACATAAGGTGACCGATCAAAACCCGGCGCAAACGGATTGGCCGGTTTTGGGAGAGAGCGGGAAACGTGCAGGAAAATCCGGGATGCGGCACAAGGGCCAATGATAAAGCATGATCGACATTTTAACCTAAACCTGGTTTCGGTCAACCGGACGGCGGCAAAATTCTGAGGCGCGACACGTTTATGCAGGGGCGTTTTCGGTTCGACGCGGATTTCGGAAAAACGCCACGAACAAAATCAAAATCACCGCAGCGAACATGGCGGGCTTGGCCCAAAGCGGTTTCCACTCGATTGATTTAAGCTCGGCCTGGTGCAACGCAATTTTTTGATCGTCGGTGAGCTCGGCGCGAATGCTCGCGAGCAAGGCGTCGAGTTGTTTGCCGGCTTCTTTCTTTTCCGCGCCGGAAGCGGAAGAAAGTTTTTCTTCCAACGCCCTGATTGCTTCGGATTTCTCAGGAACGACCTTTGAAAAATAAACCGACGCTTTCGGGGTGTGTTGCGCTTCGACCTTGGCCGCGACTTGCGCGCCGATAAACATCCCCAGCCCAAGCGTAAAGAGCACCAGCATGCCTTGCGCCTGGGCGCGAATATTTTTTGGCGCGGCCTGGTCGGTGTAAATCTGGCCGGTGACGAAAAAGAAGTCGTAACAAATTCCGTGAAGCAATATGCCGATTAGAATCATCCATCGAACCTGATCAGGTGCCCCAACGGCGAAGAGCGCATAACGAGCGATCCAAGCGAACATTCCAATCGCCAGCATCCATTTAACTCCCAGTCGTCTAAAAAAGAACGGCATTACCAACATGAAGAAAATCTCCGATACCTGTCCCAGCGCCATTGTTGCCCCGATCACGTCGCCGAACTTCAGAGAGTTGCGAACGGATTCGATAAAGCCGACTGAGCTGAAGTCCGCCATTTCAACAACCCGGCTAGTGATTTGATAATAAAATGCGAGAGGAATACATATTAACGTCGAGGCGATCATGAAGGTTAAATAGGATCGATTCTTAAGCATCACCAACGCGTCCAATCCTAAGATTTCCCGAGCCGAAACTTTACCTTTGTTTGGGGGCGTGTGCGGTAACGTCAAACTAAACAGTCCCAGCAACAGCGCGCTGCCGGAACAAGTATAAAACATCGTGATCTTCGTCGACCATCCGCCCCAACTGACGGCGAAATTGGCCGCGATCCATCCAATCGTTCCCAGCACGCGGATCAACGGGAATTCCTTCTCCGGGTTGGTCATGTTTTTCATCGCCAGCGTATTGGTCAAAGCCAGCGTGGGGAAATAAGTCAGCATATAGCCGAAGAACACGCCATTGATGGCGCTCGGAGCGGCGTTGTGCTTCATGAGCGTCGTCGCGTAAAACATCAGTG
>JBDSIW010000246.1:0-4161 GCA_039917795.1 Verrucomicrobiota bacterium
GCGCGCGAGAAGCTCAATTCCTCGGCGATCGCTTGAAAATATCGGAGATGCCAGAGTTCCATTTTGCGGTGGTTCGTGATACCAACACGGCATCACGCTGATAGCGAGACGCTATTTCCGTTACCAGGCGGGCGCGAGTAATAATTATAAAACGGATTTGAAATTGAACCGCGCTCGCAGAAATATTGCGAGTAATTGGGCGAATAACCGGAGAACTTAGAATGAAGAATATCAAATGGCTCCTGATCGGAATCCTGGCCATCGCAGGAGTGACCGGTTGCAAACGGAACGCGGAAACGAATGCGCCCGAGAGTTTCAAAGTAAAAGTCGGATACATCGGACTGACCTGCGAAGCGCCGATCTTCACAGCAGTCGAAAAAGGCTTTTTCAAGGAGGAAGGGCTCGATGTTTCCCTCGTGAAATGTGAGTGGGCGAATTACAAAGATGTGCTCGCGCTGGGCGGGTATGACGTCACGCATCACCTCGTCATGTATTTCTTAAAGCCCATCGAGCAGGGGTTGGACGTGAAATTTACCGGAGGCATCCACCGCGGTTGCTTGCGCGTGCAGGCTGGGATGAAGGGAAACATTCGCACTATCAAGGATCTTCGAGGAAAAAGAATTGGAGTGCCGGGAATGGGAACGCCGCCCTTTATTTTCGCCAATCGGGTTTTGGGTGCCAACGGGATCAATCCCAAAACGGAAATTACCTGGCTGGTTTTCCCGGCGGGTGAATTGGGCCTGGCGCTCGACAAAAGAGAAGTAGATGCGGTGGCGGATTCGGAGCCGATCGGCAGCATGTTGCTCGCCCAGGGAAAAGTTCGAAACGTCGCGGATCAGGCGGTGGACGCACCTTATGCAAAAGAGTATTGCTGCGCCGTCCTGGTGAATGGAAAATTTCTCGCTAAAAATCCGAAGGCCACGGCGGCGGCAACACGCGCGTTGCTCAAGGCGGCAAAGTGGGTGGAAGCCAATCCTGCTGCGGCCGCAAAACTTTCCGTAGAGAAAAAATATCTCGCATCAACGGTTGAGCAAAACGCGGTTTCTATTTCCAAACTTCGCTACGTTCCGAGTGTTTCCGGGGCGGAGGACGCCGTTAAACAGGCTGCGACGGAAATGAAAAAAGCCGGGATGCTGAGTCCAACCACTGATGTTGCCGAATTGGCGAAGCGCGCTTTTGTCCACTTCGATGGCGTCTCGGATGAATGGATAAATTCGCTCAAAGTGGAGCAGTTGGCCGACGGTCGGGTTCCCAAAAGTTGGGTGACGCAGACTTACGCCATGCTCAGCGGAGAAGATTGGTGCGGGCCATGCGGGCTCCCGATTCAATGAACCCATCTCTTCAGGAAATTCGCGCAACTCCAGCAGCTGCGCATTCGAATGAAAAGACTTTCACCGAGGTGAGATCACGGCGCGGTGGGAATTTTCCAACCTCTGGTCGCGTCTGGTTTGCGATTCCGGCCGCCTTGGCAATCGCGTTTGCGGTGCATGTGTGGGCGTCAAAAAAGGAATTGCCCGCCGAAACCCTCTCGTATTTTTTGTTTCTCGCAACGGTTTTAGGCTTGGCGGTTTTGGCCTCCGGAATCCAAACGTTTTGGCTTGGTCTCCGGCGCTGGATGCATCACATGGCCCCGATTATTGCCGCCAGCGTTTTGCTACTGTCCGTGTGGGAAATCATTACGTCCGGTTTGCGATGGCTTCCGATGCCGTATTTCCCGAGCCCGGCGGGAGTGTTGCAAAGTCTATTAAATGACCGCGCTCTTTTGTTCGACAGCACGTGGCATTCGTTGCTGCTGCTTATTTCTGGTTACTCCTTGGGAGTGGCGGTTGCATTGGTGACCGGTGTTTGCATCGGTTGGTTTGCGCCCGCTCGCTATTGGGGAATGCCTTTGCTGAAAGTTATCGGGCCAATTCCAGCTACCGCTTGGATTCCGCTCGCGATGGTGATCTCTCCGTCCGCCATGTTTTCGGCCGTCGGCTTAATCGCGCTGGCGGTGTGGTTCCCAGTCACGATGCTGACCGCGTCCGGCATTTCCAACACCAAGGCGTCTTACCTGGATGTCGCCCGCACACTCGGCGCAAGCCGCTCGTATCTTATTTTTCGCGTGGCCATTCCCGCAGCCATGCCGAACATTTTCATTGGATTGTTCATGGGCTTGGGCGCGTCCTTCTTGACTCTTGTCGTCGCTGAAACCGTGGGAGTGAAATCCGGGTTGGGCTGGTACGTCAGTTGGGCGCAAGGCTGGGCGGAATACGGAAAAGTTTACGCAGCTTTGGTGATTATGGCTGCATTCTTTTCCACCATCATGACGCTTCTGTTCAAGGTCCGGGATCGCGTGCTGGTCTGGCAGAAAGGTGTGATCAAATGGTAGCAACGCCCATCGAGGTTGAAGGCGCGTCGCTCCGGATTCACGGCGTGAACAAGGATTTTCCCACGCCGGACAGCACGGATCTCCGAACCGTTGCCCTGGAAAACGTTTCGCTTTCGGTGGGCGCGGGTGAGCTGGTTTCACTCGTTGGTCCGAGTGGTTGCGGCAAGTCCACGCTGCTGCGCCTGCTGGCCGGTCTTGACACTGCAACCGCTGGCGAACTAGCGGTGGGGGCTGAACCTATTACCGGCCCCAGTGCCGAACGCGGTTTGGTTTTTCAGGATCCAAATTTATTTCCGTGGCTCACTGTGAGACGGAATATCCAGTCGGGCCTGGTCGCGCGGGGAATGCTTCATGCGAAATGTCACGAGGTGGATGAGTTCATGCGACTAGTCGGTCTTGAAGCATTTGCGAACGCTTTTCCGCATCATCTCTCCGGCGGTATGGCCCAACGCGTCGCATTGGCGCGGGCATTGATCAACCATCCCAAAGTTCTCCTCCTGGATGAACCACTGGGCGCTCTGGATGCCTTCACGCGAATGCGCATGCAGGATGAAGTGCTTCGCCTTTGGGAAGCGCGCGGCACGACCATGCTTCTGGTCACGCATGACATTGACGAGGCTATTTACATGAGTGATCGCATTGTCATCATGACGCCGCGTCCGGGGCGGATTGAACGAACTATTTCTGTCACGCTGGATCGGCCGCGTCAGAGGAACAGTCCCGAATTTCTAAATCTTCGCGGCGAAATTCTGGAACTGCTTCACTTTGCCGGGGAACAACAAGCGGTTGTCAATTCTTGATCGAAAACCCCCTCGCGGCCAAGAAGTCCACGTTCATCCGTTCATCAGAATCTGCATATTTCATGGTGCGTTGTTCGACTTTCCGAACGCCGTCCGGCGAAGGTCTAACTGGAATTTTTGCGCTTGAACCGCCTCAAAATGAAAACCGTTCCGCAGAAAACGCCGCATAAGATCAGGGCAATCAGGATATCCGCCGGATCAGGCGAGAAGATCAGCACAAAATTTTTTCCTTTCACCAAAGCCGCAAAACTCGAAACGAAAAACGGCATCAGAAACAACCGGATGATTTGCCAGCGCTCCATTTTATTTCCGCGAGTCGTGGAACTGATCCAGAGTGCGATGCCGATGATGACGCTGAGGCCGAACGACGTCAGCCAGATGCGCGGATTGGGATCGAAGTAGCGCACCAACACCACGAGATACCAGATTAAGTAGCACCATAAAATCAGCCGCCCGGTCGAAAGGTTTGCCAGATATCGGGAAAATATTTTCATTGTGATTTGGGCGTGGCGCATCTTTTGCGCAAGGCAACCGGATTTTTGCGAGGAAAAACGCTCGCGACCGGGCGGCATTTGGTGTCTCTTCACGCCACGCATATGGCATACAAGGAGCAACAACTGACGGATATTTCCCGCCAGTTCCAGATTTACGGGGAAATTCTTCACGCCGAGACCTGCAAGATCGGACACATCAACGAAACCTATTCCGCGACTTACGACCAGGGCGGCACGCGCGTTAGATACATCCACCAGAAAATCAACCAAATCGTTTTCAAAAAACCTTCTTCCGTGATGAACAACGTGCTGAGGGTCACGACTCATATTCGCAGGAAACTCGAGGAACAAAACTTAAACCACGTCACCCGCCGTTGTCTCACGATCGTGCCGACGCGCAAAGGTGAGTGTTTCTTTCGCGACCGCGACGGAAATTTCTGGCGCACGTTTGTATTTGTCGAGGGCGTGGAAACGTTTGAATCGGTGCAATCGCCGC
>JBDSIW010000247.1:0-3101 GCA_039917795.1 Verrucomicrobiota bacterium
GCACTTGAAAGCCGTCGAGGCGTATCTGAAAATCGGCACGGAACTGCCTTGCGATTTAACCTTCGTCATTGAAGGCGAAGAAGAAGTCGGGAGCAAACATCTCGCGGATTTTCTCCGGAAAAATAAATCAGAATTGAAATGCGATGGCGTCGTGGTTTCGGACACTGGAATGCCCGGAAAGAACTTTCCCGCGCTAACCTACGCGCTCCGGGGAATTATTTCGGTGGAAGTCACGCTGCACGGGCCTTCGCGCGATCTGCATTCGGGAATTTACGGCGGCACGGTGGACAATCCCGCGATGGCGCTTTGCCAATTGCTCGCGCAATTGCGCGACAAAAACGGGAAGATTGCCGTGCCGGGATTTTACCGTGATGTCACGCCGCTCTCTGCTTTCGAGCGAAAACAATTCGCGCGCATTCCGCTGAGCACCGCGGCTTACCAGAAATTTACCGGCGTGCCGAAGCTGTTCGGCGAACGCGGCTTCACACCTTTCGAGCAACGCGCGGCGCGACCCACGATTGAGATCAACGGCCTCACCAGCGGTTATCAAGGCGAAGGAAGCAAAACCATCGTCCCGGCTTGGGCGAAGGCCAAGTTAACTTTCCGGCTCGTTCCCAATCAGGATCCCGGGCGGGTGCGGGCGGCGGTGCTCAGCCAGTTGAAGAAGCTTTGTCCGCCGACGGTGCGCATGGAAGTGGTGGCTGGTCATGGCGGTGAACCTTACATCATGTCTCCAAAAAGTCCCCAGGCGCTGGCGGGCTTGCGCGCGTTGAAGCTGGCGTTCCGACGCGAACCGGTGCTCATGCGCGAGGGCGGTTCGATTCCCATCGTGAATGACTTCAAGAAAATCCTCGGCGTGGACACGCTGCTGCTTGGTTTGGCGTTGCCGGATGACAATGCGCATTCGCCCAATGAGAAATTTGACCTCGATTGCTTCGCCAAAGGAATGGCGATGAGCGCGCATCTTTGGCAGGAGTTGGGGAAGTTGTAGCTCCGAATTGAGTCAGAGCAAATTATCGCGAATTTTCTGAACATCGTCAGATAACCCTGACGCCTGCGCCGAATCATTTTTCAGGCAGCGCGAGAATTTCATCCGCCGTCCATTGAATGGATCTCGATTGAATCTTCTCGCGAACGGCTTTGACCTGTTCCTGTTTCACAACAGATGCGTGGTTGCCCCATTTCGGGTTGCTGCGAATGAAACTGGCAACTGCGGCCACATCGGCGTCGGAGAGATTTCCGCGCCCGAGCGTCGGCATTGCTGCACTGAATGGCTGGCCCTTAACCGTAACGGGTCCTTGAAGTCCAAGTTCAATGATTGCAATTACGCGATTTGGGCCTTCAGCCAAAACCCATTCTGAGCCTGCAAGCGGTGGATTCACACCTGGAATACCAAGGCCAGTGGGCTGATGGCATGTGACACATTGCATGGCATTAAAAATCTTTTCGCCCTTGGCCAATATTGCATCCCCTTCCCCTTTGGGTTGGAGCGCTAAAAGGTGATCGTAAGAATCGTAAGGTTGGTAAACTTTAGCATTAAATCCCCCGCCGTATTGATCGAGGTAAAGCTGGCCAACATAAAATAAAATTCCAATGAGCAGAAAAATCGCAATCGGGACGGGCGCAAAGCCCACCGATGGTTCGGCTCCGCTCGTTGCTGAAGTGGTTTTCGCGTCGGCTTTCATTTCGCGGGAACGTTCGTCGTTGCGGGTTGTGCCGCGTTCGTGGCCGCAGGCGCATTGGTGTCAGCCGGAGCGTTTGTGCCAGCCACGGCATTCGTTGAGGCCACGGTATTAGTCGAAGGGGTCAGCGAAGGAATCTCGAACAGCGGGGTTTCCGATTGCAGACTTTTTAAATACGAAACCAAGAGGAGCGCTTCGCGTCGCGGAATAATTTCGAATCCATTTTCCGAGGTGTAACCGGCCGGAAACTTGATCGCCGAAGCGGAAATTTTCCCGGAAATTCTGCGCTTCTCGAACAAGTATGGATAGCGCGGCATGTTCGATTTTGCTCCCGCGGGCAACGTGCTTTGCGGATTGTAAATGTGCGCGAAGAGAAAATTCTCGTCGGTCTGGCGCGCGCCAATATTCGCAAAATCAGGGCCGACGCGTTGTGATCCAGCCATCACCGGCGATTCAAAAAGATAATCTGCGGCGACGGTGCGGCGACTTCCCCATCCGCGCTGGTAATCAGAGCCAAAGTTCTTGGGACCAACCTGTTGGCTGTGGCAATAGAAGCAGCCATTCGCACGATAAATCTCCGCGCCTTGATGGCCAGTTCCCGAACGAGCCTGCGGATAAAGCATCCCGGTTTTCTCATTCGGTTCGGGAGTCTGGTTGCCTAATTGCATTTGGGGGCCAAGCACAAGGCCGAGCCACGACAGCGACATCGCGAAGAAAATACCGAGAAAAATGAGCGGGCCAAAATTCATGAGCGCGCCCCCGATTTTTTCCACCAATCAAGTCCGGCACGACCCGTCGCGGACAGCAGATTGAACATCAGCATCAGTCCAGCAACGATCAGCAGCAGATTTCCCAGCGTGCTGATGCCAAGGAACGGGAAAGTCCCTTTGACCACGTCGGTGAAAGCGACCTCCGGTTTGTTCAAATTAATTCCTTGGAGAATCCCGCCAATCGCCAGTGCAGCGCCGTAAAGAACCACGCCGCCAAAAAGCATCAGTGCGTTGTCACGAATTTTCTTCGCGAGGAATGGCTCAACGTTCAAGACCAGCGGAACGATGTAATAGATGGCCCCGAACATCACGCTGGCAAAAAAGCCCACCAAGATCCAATGGTTCGTGGCGGGGGTGAAATAAGTGAACGCGAGCACTTCGTTAATCGGGCGAATCGCACTTAATATGTTCATTTCCTGGGCTAAGACAAAACTGAACGCGCCAAAGCGGACCAAGGCCAAAATCGGATTCGGCGACTTCGCGGTGTAACCTGCGGTGGTTCCCCGCAGATTGATGGCGACGCCAAGAACCGGCAGGATCATCAGGATCGCCATGACCGAACTGAGAGCGGGAATCCAACTGGGCAACGGCGCATTGACGGGAATCAATCCCCAACCGCCGAAGAGCGCAATGCCCCAGAACGAAAACA
>JBDSIW010000248.1:0-3392 GCA_039917795.1 Verrucomicrobiota bacterium
AACCGCTCGACGGCAAAGGCCCAATCAAGAGCGACATTTCTTATCCGGTCGAAAAAATTGCGCCCGGCATCATCAAGCGCAAATCCGTCAGTCAGCCAGTGCAAACCGGCATCATGGCCATCGACGCGATGATTCCGATTGGCCGCGGTCAACGCGAACTCATCATCGGCGACCGTTCCACTGGCAAAACAACCATCGGCGTGGACACGATTATTTCTCAAGCGCGTTTGAACAAAACCGCTGAAGCGAACGGCGAAAAAGATTTTCGCCCGATGTACAGCATCTACGTCGCGATCGGGCAGAAGCAGTCGAATGTCGCTCGGGTGATCAACGTTCTGGAAGAAGCGGGCGCGATGCCCTACACGATTATCGTCGTGGCAGCTTCGTCGGATTCGGCAACGAACCAATATCTCGCGCCGTTCGCCGGTGCCTCGATGGGCGAATGGTTCATGGATAATGGAATGGACGCGCTGATTATTTTCGACGATTTGTCGAAACACGCCGTGGCGTTTCGCCAGGTTTCTCTCGTCCTGAAACGCCCATCCGGCCGCGAAGCTTATCCCGGCGACGTGTTTTATTTGCACAGCCGTTTGCTCGAACGTTCCGCGCGCGTCAGCGAAAAGTATGGCAATGGTTCCTTGACCGCTTTGCCGATTATTGAAACGCAAGCCGGCGACGTTTCCGCTTACATTCCCACGAACGTTATTTCCATCACCGACGGACAAATTTATTTGGAAACCGATTTGTTCTATCAAGGAATTCGCCCCGCTGTTTCCGTCGGTCTGTCGGTTTCTCGCGTTGGTTCCGCTGCGCAAATCAAAGCGATGAAACAAGTCGCTGGCCGTATCAAAGGCGATCTCGCGCAATTCCGGGAACTCGCGGCATTCGCGCAGTTTGGTTCTGATCTTGACGCGAAAACTCAGGCGCAATTGGAACGTGGCAAACGCATCGTCGAAGTTTTCAAACAGCCGCAATACAACCCGATGCCGGTCGAGGTTCAGGCCGCTGTGCTTTGGACCGTGCAAAATGGTTTGATGGACGACGTCTCGGTGGACAAGATCAAGGATTTCCAAGCCAAGCTGACGGATTATTTATCCAGCCGCAAAGCCGACTTGATGGGAAAAATCGCAAAAGAAAAAGCTTTGAGTGACGCGCTTATCGCCGATTTGAAAGCGGCCGTAACGGAATTCAAACAGACTTACAAATAAGTTTTCATGCCCAGCACACGCGACATACGCCGACGGATCAAGTCGGTCAAAAACACGGCGCAAATCACGAAGGCGATGCAGATGGTGGCCGCCTCGAAAATGCGCAAGGCGCAGCTGGCGGCGTTGGCCGGCCGGCCTTACGCAAGTCTAATGAACGCGGTGCTCGCCGAAGTGGTGAAGAGCGCGGGGGACTTTACGCATCCGTTGACGGAAGTTCGCGAAGTGAAAAAACGCGCGGTTCTCGTCATCAGCAGCGACAAAGGATTGGCCGGCGCGCTTAACGGCAATCTTCTTCGTGAAGCCGCGAAGTTTGACAAGAACACGACCGTTTACGTGACGGCGGGAAGAAAGGCATCGCAGTTCGTCGCGCGCACCAAGCGGCAACTGGCGGCGGAATTCACTTACAAAGATGCGCCGCTCTTCGCGGAAGCGCGCGCCATTTCAAAATTTGCGCGCGAACTTTTTAGCAAAGGCGACGTGGATCACGTCGATATTCTTTTCACGAATTATGTTTCGACGCTGGTGCAAAAACCGGAAGTGCGCCAACTCATGCCGGTCGGTGAAATCAATGGCTTGATGGCCGGGGTTCATGCCACCGAGGTGGAAAAAGACACTTTGAGCGCGACGGAATACACGTTCGAGCCGAGCGCGAAGGAGGTTCTGGGCACGTTGCTGCCGCACTATTTGAATTTTCAGGTTTACCAGATTCTGTTGGAAGCCAAAGCGAGCGAACACAGCGCGCGCATGGTGGCGATGAAAAACGCGACCGACAACGCGAAGCAACTCATCAAGGATCTCACGCTCGAATACAACAAGCTGCGCCAGGCCAATATCACCAAAGAGCTGCTCGAAATCACGAGCGCTGCGATGGCGATGAGCTAGGGAAAATCTCCTTTTGTGAGAAGACACGGCGGACGGGATCGCCCGTTTGACTCGCATTAAGTTTTTCAGGAAGGCCCCGGTGATTGCGGGTCAACTGAGAGGCATTGAAAAAGCGGATGGTTGTCCGGCAGAAGATTGTCCGCAAGTTTCTGAAACCATTGTTTGATATCCGCTGGTTCTTTTTCACTCATCAGCTCTTCGCGGAAAAGGCTTTCCATGGCGCACTCGCCCAACTGCCGGTAAGCCTCGAACTGCGCCTCGTCGTAAATTTGATCGCTGGTGGATTGATGCGGGAAGTCAGGATTCGTGCGGCGATAATCGAGCACATAGCCCGGCTCATTTCCTGTGACTGCGAGTTTCAAGTAAAGCATCCAACCCAGTTCGGCTTTGCTCCAATCTCGTTCGGCAGCGTCGCTTTCATTCATCGGCGGATCGTAATCAATTAAAATCAACACCGCGTAGGCCCGTGACAATCCGTTGACGAGTTCGAGGTCGCTGACCTTGATCTGCATGTGGATTCCCAAATCGATCGCGGCATAACGCTGCAAGCGCATCAAGTCTGCGCATTCCATTTTCGGTTCCATTCCGGCGTCAACGCAGACGATGAATTTGCATTTGCGCCGGAGCAATTCGTAAACGGCGAGGTTCTCAATATGTCCGCCGTCCGAGAGATTGAGGAACCGGCAACGCTCGTCCGCCCAGCCGAGCATTTCCCGGAATAAATACCAAGGGCCCGCGCCAGCGACGAACCGGTGCAGCGCTTTTTCCGGTGGCCAACGCAGCCAGTATCCGAGGCGCACGTTGAACAGCGTCATGAGAAACCGGAAGTGCGGCAACGTCTGCCAGCCCATATTCGTCGAGGCTGCAGCGCCTGAAACCGCCATCGCGGTGCCGAGGTCGAAGTGCGGATCCGTTCGTTCAACGGTGGTCGTGTGCGCGTAGCCAACGATCGGTGATCCGCAAAAATATTTGCTCGCCACGAAAAAATCTCCGTTGCGTCCACGCAGCTCTTTGTTGTCACTCGAAGGAAGATTCACGGTGGTGTTGATCAAATGGTAGGGCGCGGCGTGGGTGGTGCCGAGTTCGCTCAGGGGAAGATATTTTAACGCCGCGGTCCGGCCTTGCGACCATTCACCCGCCGCTTTTTTCAAGGGTCCAACCTTCCGTTCGTTAGGCGGAAGCCGGCGCGCAAGATAACACTCGCACAATCGCGCGCGATAATAGCGGTGGGGCGCCAGGGTGTTGATGTTGACGAAGAACCACCCCCAGATGGTGAGCCCGATGGTGACAAAAGTGGTGAGG
>JBDSIW010000249.1:0-3358 GCA_039917795.1 Verrucomicrobiota bacterium
GTAGTCTGCGACATCATCCCGGCTGTTTATCGGCTCGATCCTAGCCCGACCATAACGCCGAACCAGTTGCGCCAGATGTCGCGTCGCGATTTATTTTTGCAGTCGCACCAAAGCGCGTGAACGAGGAAACCGTCACGGCAGGATTTTATCACCTTGCAAAACCCATCCGTAAAACATAGTTTTACATCATGGTCAAAACAATTAGCAAAGTCGGAAATTCGCAGGGAATCATCTTCGACGCAGCCTTGTTGGACATGGCGCGGTTGAAAGCCGGTGACCAGGTCAATGTGGAGGTGCATGACGGCGGGACGATCACGCTCACGCCGCTTCGCCCGAAACATTCGCGTGAAGACGTTTCTTGCGTCATCAAGGCGACGATGAAGGATTATGCGCGGACGATGAAGAAGCTCGCATGAGGTCCACGCCGAACGATTGTTTCCATCTCACGGTGGAAATGGTCCAGGAAATCCATGCCGAGACGATTACGCGTTTTGGCGGTTCGGACGGAGTTCGCGACCTCACACTTTTGGAATCTGCCGTCGCTGCCCCGCAAGCAAGCATCGGCGGACAATCGCCTTTTGCCGATGTTCCCGAGGTTGCGGCTGCCTATTTGTTTTACCTTTGCCAAAATCATCCTTTCATCGACGGCAACAAACGCGCGGCACTCGGTGCGTGCATCGTTTTTCTACGGTTGAACAACATTGAGCCGAAAGCCGATGGGCCTGATTGGGAAGAATTAACTTTAGCCGTCGCCTCAAGCCAGCTTGATCGCGAACAAACCACCCGGCGGATTCGGAAATTGTTAGATAACCGCAAAGCATGAGCAACGATCGGCGATAAAATTTATTCGGTCGAAAGAACAAAGTTGTTTGAGCTTTTAGGATGCCGATGGCTCAAAAGTTTTACATTCGACCACGTGCCTTCTTTCGTGACGTATTTAGCGCAGTAATCCGCCACATCATCGCGACAATTCACCCGCTCAATCCGTGCCCGACCGTAACGCCCAAACCAGTTCCGCCAAATATGGCGTCGCGATTTTATTTTTGCAGTCGCACCAAAGCGCGTGAACGTGGAATCCGTCGCGGCAGGGGTTTTGTTCCAGCGCGTAGAAATACGACACACCCCACTAAAGCCTATCCATTTTCATTTTAGCGGCCGTTTCTGCTCGCTCGATTTTTCAAATCTGCGACGGGGGGGGGCAACCGATTGCAACAGGCAGGAGCGAAATCGCCGGGCGCTGGGTCTAGGCGCAGTCCAGGCAGTCGCGCACGGCTTTGAGCAGGCGGATTGGGGGATACGGCTTGGACGGGAAGTTTTTTCCCTCCAGCAGGGCCATGTCCTTGCCGACTAAACCGGGGCTGTAGCCGCTGGTGTAAATGACTTGCAGATCCGGTTCCTCGGCCAGCATTTGTTCTCCGAGGTCGCGGCCCATCACACCTCCGGGCATGACGAGATCCGTGATCAGCAGGTGAATTTTTTCTTTGCGCCGGCCCCATTCCTCCAGCGCCACCACCCCGGAGCAAGCTGAGATGACGTTGTAACCGTGCGGCTTCAAAACCTCGACGACCAGTTCGCGCAAGGCATCTTCGTCTTCCACCACGAGAATGGTTTCGTCGCCGTCGTCGCCCGAGGATCGTTTGTCGTGGATGGCTTTTGCATCCTCTTTCTCCAAAACTTTTTCGCTGGCGGGAATATAAACTTTGAAGGTGGTTCCCTGGTTGGGCTGGCTTTGCACCTCGACCCAGCCTTTGTGGCGTTTGGTCACGCCGTACACGGTGGCGAGCCCAAGACCCGTGCCCTGGCCGACTGGTTTGGTGGTAAAGAAAGGCTCGAAGATTCGCAGCAAAACCTCGGGCGATATTCCGCAACCGGTATCTGTGACCATCAGGCGGAGGAATTTCCCGGGCCGCGACTCGGGATGGCCGTAGGCGGTCTCAGGGCTGATCACGACGGTATCGGCCTGGATGGTCAATGTTCCACCCTGCGGCATCGCGTCGCGCCCGTTGACTGCGAGGTTCATCAGGATTTGCTCCATCATCCCGGCGTCGGCGTCGATGAACGGAAGATCCTTGTTGGTGACGACCTTCACGTTGATATGTTCGCCGAGAACGCTGGGGAACATTTCCGAGACGGAATCAAGCGTCTCGCGGATATCCATAGTACGGATCTGGAGAAATTGTTTGCGGTTGAAGGTCAGCAATTGGCGAACAAGTTTGCTAGCGCGTTCGGCGGCGGCGGAAATCGTTTCCAGCGACCGGTAGTCGGGGGATTTGGGCAGTTTGCTGCCGAGCAGGAGGCAAGCGTGCCCCTGTACGACGGTCAAAACGTTGTTGAAATCGTGCGCCACGCCGGCGGCGAGTTGGCCGATGGCCTCCATTTTCTGGGACTGCCGGAGTTCGTACTCCAGCTTGATCTGCTCGGTGATGTCCTGGACGTTGGTCAAAACGAACGGCTCATTGTCCAATTCAAAAATCTCGATCGAGAGAAGCGTGTCGCGAATTTCACCCCTCTTGGTCCGTAATTGAGCGCGCCGATTGCGAATGGGAATTTTGCTGTGAATGTTGAGGAGGATTTCGCCCGCTTCGTTGCCGTCTTCCCATAGGTTGATCTCCAGCGGGGTGCGCCCGATCAATTCTTCGCGATTGAAACCGGTGATTTGCTGGAAACCATCGTTGGCGTCCACATAGATTTGCGACTTGAGCGACTGGATGGCGAGGGGAATAGGGCTGGCCCGGAAGGCCTTGGAGAAGCGCTCCTCGGAAAGGCGCAGCGCCTTCTCGATGTCCATGCGATCCGCGAATTCCTTTTAAGTTTATCGTGGGCGTTTTGCAATTCCATGGTGCGTTCCGTCACCACTGTGTCCAAATCTTTTAGCTGTTTCTTGAGTTGATAATTCAACACCCATTTGTGGGTCAATGCGTAGGCCAATTGCAGGATTTCGATATTGTCGAAAGGCTTTTTCAGGATCACAAGGCTTTCTGAGCGGCCCAATTGCTCGATCATCTCGTCCCAGGAATAATCGGTGTAGGCGGTGCAAAGGACGACCTGCAATTCGGGAAATTCTTTCCAAATCCGGGTGATTCGTCTCCACGCCGTCCCGGCCGGGGGGCATGCGCACATCGACGAATGCCACGGCGTAAGGGCAACCCGACTCGGCTTTTTGCCGCACTTTATTCAAGCCTTCCTCGCCTTGGAGAGCGGAGTCGATTTCAAAATCAATGCGCTCGGCTTCCTTGGATTTTTCGTCAAAGAGCATGGCTTTGGCGTCTGCCATCATTCCGTTTACCTCTTTGCGTACTCCCAAAATCTTGCGGATATCCTCGTGGATCGACACGTTATCGTCGATCACCAGAATGCG
>JBDSIW010000250.1:0-4360 GCA_039917795.1 Verrucomicrobiota bacterium
AATGCGAGAAGCGCAAAAATAAATATGTAACCGAGCCGAAGGAAATGAGAGTCGTGCGTGTGTTGGGAGGCGCCGTTCGCGGGATTCGCGGGCGTGATGCGTTCATCGGGATTTATCAGCGAAGGAACTTTCTCCCACCAGAGCGGAAACCAGCGACGCCCGATCATTTTCCAAACGAGATCAGCGAGCCAAACGAATGCGACGGCGTAAGCACTGCCCAGAACGGCGCTGGCCAAAATGTCGGTGGGATAATGCGCTCCATTGTAAACCCGCGAGAAACTGACCAGCAGAGCGAGCGGCAACATGAAACGCCAACTGCGCCGGTAAAAAATAAACGTCACCATCGTGGCGGCGAACCAGTTCGCGGCGTGCGACGAAGGCATGCTGTAGGCTTTGCCCTTACCGACGAGCAAATGAGCTTCGGGAAACTCGTGAAATGGACGGGGTCGCGCCACCGCTTTTTTGATCGAGTTGCATATCCAGCCGTCGCCCAAAGCAATGACGAGCAAAAGCAGAAACAAAAAAATCCGGCCACGCGTTCCGCCCTTCCAAATCAGCGCGAGGGCGATTGCCGCAAGCACGGGGACGAAAAAAGGATTGCCGCTGGCGAGCGGCATCACGCGGTCGAACACCGGATTGCTCAGCGTTCCATTGATGAAATGAAAGATGGAAGTGTCGAGTGAATGGAGCCAAGACATGGAATTATCGATTTACGATCTGCGAGTTTCCCGTCTCAAGCCGGGCGGAACGTCAATCGAAAATCGCACTTCGTGAAGCATCTTCTTTCATGAGTAAACGACCAGCGAACGAATGGGAAACCCTCCCAGCTTCTCGCGTCCATTCAAAAAGCTGAGCTCAATGAAAAACGTGATCTCCAGAATGTTTGCGCCGACTTTCTTCAACAACTCGGCGGCGGCGGCAGCGGTCCCGCCCGTGGCGAGAAGGTCATCAATCAACAAAACACGACTGCCATGGCGAATTGAGTCGGTGTGAATGGCGATGGTGTTCGAGCCGTACTCGAGATCGTAACTTTGCTCGTAAGTGGTGAAGGGCAGCTTGCCTTGCTTGCGCACCGGAACGAAACCGCATTCAAGTTTAAGCGCGGCCGCGGCGGCGAAAATGAAACCGCGCGCGTCGATTCCCACAACGGCATCAACATCGCCGGGCTTAAATTTTCCGCAAAGCTGGTCGATGCACTTGGCGAAAAGCCGTCCATTGGCCAGGAGCGGCGTGATGTCTTTGAATTGAATGCCGGGCTTGGGAAAATCGGGAACATTGCGGATCGCTTGCTCCAAATCTTTGAGGGACGGGTTCGTTGTGTTCATTGCGGGCGGGATTATGGCAACGGACGAAGAAACGGCTAGGAGATTTTTGGTTGGGAGAAAAGTTCGCAGCCAATAGGATCAGATCAATTTTAGATTAGTTGTTTCAGAAAGTTCTTGAGCAAATTTTTTTGCTTCCAAGCAATCCTCATTGGTGGGTGTGGAGAACCGGCGTATATCAACGGCTTTTCCTGTGTGTGGTAATAAGTCCACGAGCCAACTGTCGAACCCTTCGTCTTGATAGTCTCGATAGCAGCGAATTCCGGAAAAATCGTCCGCCGTGCGCACTCTTTTCCAGACGGGAGCTATCGCAAGAAAACGAGCTGCCTCAATGATTTGGCCTCGCTCTGCATCAATTTGAACTTCTTGAAAGAAAAGGGAAATAACAGCGAAAACCGCACAAATGATGCTTATCAAATACGATATCCAATGATGAGCAAGAATTCCTCCGACCATCAAAACCACCAAAATAACCACCCCGAGCAGTTGTGTTCGGCAATTGATAATGCGATAGCTCGTTACGTTCTGCTTCATTTGATTTCCTCGAAGCCGGCTTTTTATTCAAAGCGCCGTATTGGATTTTCTCATGAGTCGAGAGCATTATGCGGCTTGATCCAGCCGTTTGAGATCAACATTCACTCGACTGATTACAAAGCAGAAATAACGACCTCTAGGGTGCGACGCATGAAGATAAATTAAGCATCGCCAGCGAAGGCCGCCACGCGAAATTTGTGAAGCGCGTTCAGCAAATTTCTTTTCATGGCCCCTCGGCGCTGGATCACGGGCAAAGCATTCTTTATGTGATGGAGCGCGTGGTTTTTAAACTAGAGCCGGAAGGACTTGAATTGTGCGAACTCGCGCCGGGCATCGGGGCCAGGAATGTTTTGTCGCTTATCGAATTCATGCCGGCAACGCCAGCAATCCGGCGAATGCCAGCCGAATGCTTTCAGTTTTGAAACAAGTCCGGCAAGGAACCCTGCGGCGCCTGGTTCTCAACCATTATAATAGCTCTTTCACTTGCCTCCCGAACCTGATTGAGTCGGGACAAGCTCATGTCCGAATCCCCATCCCAAAAACATTCAATGGGTGCGAGCGATGCCGACCGAAGACATCGCACGGGATTGGTCACGGTGCTCTTCACCGACATGGTGGGATCGACGGCGCTCAAGCAGCAGCTCGGTGATCACGCTTCGTCGGCGTTCTTCGATCAACATCACCTGATCGTTCGCCAGACCTTGGGCCTTTTTTCGAGCGGCACGGAAATCGGAACTGCCGGAGATTCCTTCCTGATCACTTTCGACACTCCTTCCGACGCCGTTAAATTCGCGTTGTTGCTGCAATCCCGTCTCGCGGCCTTGTCCCTCGAACAGAAAGCCGGGGCGCTGGATCGGATCGGCATTCACGTGGGCGAAGTCGTGATCAAGGAGGATCAACCCACGGCCAAACCGAGGGATTTGTACGGCATCCCGATTGACACCTGCTCGCGCATCATGAGCCTGGCCGCCGGAGGGCAAACGCTCATGAGCCGGTTTGCCTTCGACACAGCGCGACCAATGCTGCGGGGCGCGGAGTCGGGCGACGTGCAATGGCTCAATCACGGATTTTACCAACTCAAGGGCATCGACGAACCGCTCGAAGTTTGCGAAGTGCGCTTCACTGGCAGCGCGACCTCGCCTCCCACGACGAATGACAAAGCTCGCCGGCTTGCGAAGGAGGGCGATGTGGTATTGGGCTGGCGCCCCGCCTTGCAGCAACTGGTGCCGGGGACACGGTGGAAGTTGATCGAAAAGCTCGGGGAAGGCGGCTTTGGCGAAGTGTGGCTCGGCCATCATGAAGTCTTGAAAGAGAAACGTGTGTTCAAGTTCTGCTTTCAGGCCGAGATGGTGCGTTCGCTTAAGCGCGAACTGACCCTGTTCCGTATCCTCAAAGAGAAAGTGGGCGAACACCCGAACATCGCCGCCATCCGCGAGGTGAACTTCGATACCGCGCCCTTCTACATCGAGATGGATTATGTGGCGGGACAGGATCTGAAGGCGTGGTGCGAGGCGCAAGGCGGCGCGACCCAGGTGCCGGAAGCGGCGAAGTTGGAAGTCGTGGCTCAAATGGCCGACGCCCTGCAAGCCGCCCATGAGTGCGGGATTGTCCATCGGGATGTGAAGCCGGGGAATATCCTCGTAGCAGACGACGTGAGAAGGCTCACTTCATCTTCGGCTGCGGATGCTGGAGCCTCATCACGTCGGCTGCTGCCCGAAGGGATTAACGCGAAGCTGACCGACTTCGGCATCGGTCAGGTGCTCTCGGAGGAATATCTGTCCGGGATGACGCGGGCGGGTTTTACCCAGACGATGCTGAGCGGTTCATCTTCGTCGGCAGCGGGCACGCATCTTTATATGGCGCCGGAGTTGTTGGCGGGCAAACCCGCGTCCGCCCGGTCGGACATCTACTCGTTGGGCGTGGTGCTGTATCAACTGTTGATTGGCGATTTTTCGCAAGCGGTGACCATCGACTGGGCGCGGCGCATCACCGACCCGCTGCTGCGCGAGGATTTAGAGAAATGTTTCGCCGGAGATCCTCAGGAACGATTTGGGAGCGCCGCTGAGTTGGCCCGGAATTTACGAACCTTGCCGGAGCGGCGGGCAGAACTGGACCGGAGACAGGCGGAGTTGGTGCAGCGGGAAAGGGCGGCGTATCGACGGGGCATGACTCGCGCGGCTGGACTGGCCGCCGTGGTCGTGGCGCTGGTCGCGTGTCTGGCGGTCGTTGCCTATCGCCGATCGCGGCAGGCGAAAGCAGCTCAGAAGGCCGCCGACGAGCAAGCGCAGAAGGCCACCGAGAGCCAGCAGCATTCGCGGCGCTTGCTCTACGCGGCAGACATGAATCTCGCCCAGCAGACGCTAAAGCTGAACAATCTCGGCCGCGCGCGCCGCTTGCTGGTCCGGCATCGGCCCCAGCCCGGCGAGGAAGACCTTCGCGGCTGGGAATGGCGCTATCTCTGGCAACTGACCCGGAGCAGCGCCCTCGTGACCCTCACCAACCGG
>JBDSIW010000251.1:0-4623 GCA_039917795.1 Verrucomicrobiota bacterium
AGCGCGGCCGTTACTGGTCCCAAACCAAGCAGACCCGTTCTGCGGACTAATTCGTGTCGCCCGTGAATGCGCTTTTGGTAGGCGGCAAGATCCTTTTCTTCCCGGGCTTTCTTTTCCGCAGCGTGGACGGCAGTGGCGAATTCCGCGCTGGAAGGATTTGCACGGAATTTACCGAGCCATTCGTCCGCACTTTTTAAATCGTTTTCCTCATGCACCCAAACGGCCCAGCCATTTTGGTCAGCCTCGATCGTGTTGGGCAAACCGCGAACATAGAGAAAGTCGCCGAAGCGCCGGGCGGCAATTTCATTTTCGAGGTGACCGATGATTCGCATCGGCTGGGAAAGTATCACGCCGACGGCCCGGCGATAGCTCAATTGATGCGCCCGGGAAGGGGCGGTGCCTTATTGGTCCAAGGCCATTCCTGAGTCGGCGATAATCCGATTCACTGGCCCCTTTTTCAGGATGAAAAGGGAGAGGAACCAAATGAGTTTTTGAGTGGAGTGAAACGTTCACTTCGGCAGAAACAAAAAATCGGAGAATAAAATTATGGAAAAAAGATTCGAAGAAAAGAAAACCACCGGCAGGGGCACTGACGCAAATCGCGACCCAATTACCGGTGAGCCCGGTTCTCACCCGGTCGGTACAGGCGTGGGCGCTGCTGGTGCAGGCGCTGCCGGTGCCGCAATCGGTATGGCCGTGGGCGGCCCCGTTGGTGGCGTCATTGGTGCCGTCGTCGGAAGTGTGGCCGGCGGATATGCCGGAAAGGCCGCCGGCGAAGTATTTGACCCCACGCGCGAAGATGCTTATTGGCGCGATAACTACGCGGGCGAAT
The DNA here is from genome assembly GCA_039917795.1 of Verrucomicrobiota bacterium. Lineage (GTDB taxonomy): Bacteria > Verrucomicrobiota > Verrucomicrobiia > Limisphaerales > CANJXF01 > CANJXF01. The sequence goes on from JBDSIW010000251.1 coordinate 833, forward strand.
CCTGGGCGGAAAAAGATTATACCTACGATGATTATCAACCCGCTGTTCGCGCCGGTTACGAAGGGTATTCGCGCTATGGTTCCTCGGGCAAAAGTTACTCCGAAGTGGAAGCCAACCTCGCCCGCGAATACGAACTCAATCGGGGTAAATCCCGCCTCGGCTGGGACAAGGCGAAGAACGCCACCCGCGCTGCGTGGGACCGGGTCGAGCGCGCCATTCCCGGCGATTCCGATCACGACGGCAAATAACGGAATTCCTTAAACACGCCAATCACCCCTCCCGTGGTTCATTCCACGGGATTTTTTTTTGATCACCGGGGAAATCGGGTCGCACGCCAGAATTTTGCCGGGAATTTAACTGCTAACCATCTCGGAAAAACAACTTCTTGCATCCAGATCGTCCGCCATTTCCTCCCGCTTGATAACGCCTGATTGCGATGTTAGCGTGCGCGCCCTTGAGCATGGATTATAAGAACACATTGAATTTGCCGCGCACCGACTTTCCGATGAAAGCCGACCTGGTGCAGCGTGAACCGCAGCGGTTGGCCAAATGGGAAAAGGAAAATCTTTACGGAAAAATTCAAGAGGCGCGCAAGGATGCCCCGAAATTTATCCTGCATGACGGCCCGCCGTTCGCCAACGGCGATGTCCACATCGGCACCGCGCTGAACAAGATTCTCAAGGATATCATCATCAAATACAAAACGCTGCGCGGGTTCAGCGCGCCGTATGTGCCGGGCTGGGATTGCCACGGGTTGCCGATCGAATTCAAAGTGATGCAAAATCTGCGGAAGAGCATGATCAAGGACATTTCGCCGACGATCACTGAACAAGATTTGAGAGAAAAGGAATTATCGTCCGATACGTTCTCAGCAGTAATGGGAGAATTCGCTGAGGCCGTTGGCGACGAAGGAATATCTAAACTGGCGTCGATTTTCCCTGCAACGGCTATCCGCGAAGCCTGTGAAGTTTATGCACGAAAATTTATTGATCTTCAGCGAACGCAATTCAAACGCCTCGGCATCCTCGGTGATTGGGAGAATCCCTACCTCACGTTAAACAAGGAATACGAGGCAGACGAGTTGCGTCTGTTCGCGGATATCGTCGAGCAGGGATTTGTTTATCGCGGCAAGAAACCCGTTTACTGGAGCATTCCTTGCCGCACGGCGCTGGCTGAAGCGGAGGTCGAATATCACGATCACGTCAGCCAAAGTGTTTTCGTGAAGTTCCCGGTGGTCGGCAAGCCTGGCACCAACATCGTGATCTGGACGACCACGCCTTGGACATTGCCCGCCAATCTTGCGGTTGCTTACAATTCCACCTTTAGCTATTCGCTTATTCGCACCGGCGACGAAACCTACATCGTCGCGACATTATTGTTGGCCAACGTTGCGGAAAAATGCGGCTGGCAGACCTATGAAATTGTTCGCAGCCTTGCCAAGGAAGATCTCGCGCCGCTGCAATACCAGCATCCGTTCTGCAACCGCACCGGCAAACTTTTCGCCGGCGACAACTTTGTCACGAGCGACACGGGAACCGGCTTCGTCCACATCGCGCCCGGCCACGGCCTCGACGACTACAATCTGGGACGCCAGAATAATTTGCCCATTTATTCGCCTGTCAATGACGACGGCGCTTTGGCCTACACGAGCGATCTGCCGATCGAGCAGCAAATGCCCGCGGAACTCGTCGGTAAATCCATTTTGGAGAAGCACGGCAAGAGCGACGCGAATGTCGCGGTGCTGCACGAACTCCGCGTTCGCAATGCCTTGATTCACCAGGAGAATTATCATCACAGCTACCCCTTTTGCTGGCGCAGCAAAACCCCGGTCATTTTCCGCGCGATGAACCAGTGGTTCATCAAAATCGATCACACGGTAGGGACGCGTTCCACCTCGTCCCAAATATCTTCGAAAAAAAGTGGGAACGCGGTGGAACGCGTCCCTACCACAACCTTCCGCGCCACCGCACTCGATGAAATCAATCGCGTCCACTGGATTCCCGATTGGGGCAAGAGCCGCATCGAAGGCGCGGTGAAATCTCGCCCCGATTGGTGCATCTCCCGCCAGAGGACCTGGGGCGTGCCTATCCCGGCCTTTTACGACGCGCAGGGCGAGGGGATTCTCGACGCCGAAATCGTTCGCAACACCGCGAAGCTGATCGAGCAACACGGATCCAACGTTTGGTTTGAAAAGTCCGCCGGCGAACTTTGGTCGCTGGTCAAACCTGCAAACTGGAACGGCGCGGAACCGACCGCGAAATCCAATGACACGCTGGATGTGTGGATCGATTCCGGCTCCTCGTCGCGCGCCGTCCTGATGCGACGCACTGAACTTCATCACAACATGGTAGGGACGAGTTCCACCTCGTCCCCAATATCTTCCGAAAAAAATGGGGACGCGGTGGAACGCGTCCCTACCGACGTTTGGCAGGCCGATGTTTACCTCGAAGGTAGCGATCAACATCGCGGCTGGTTTCAATCGTCACTCTTGCTTTCGCTCGCGGGAAATGGCGTCGCTCCCTACAAAACTGTTTTGACGCACGGCTTCATGGTGGATGCCGACAAAGAAAAAATTTCCAAAAGCAAACAAGGCGCGGGTGCTTACGAAAAACCGCAGACCGCCGATGCTTACGTCAATAAATACGGCGCGGACATCGTGCGGCTTTGGGTGGCGTCGCAGGATTATCGCAACGACATCGTGGTGAGCGAGGAACGCATTGCGAAAGTTGCGGAAACCTATCGCGGCATCCGCAACACGCTGCGCTATCAACTTTCCAATCTTTATGATTTCGATCCGGAGAAACACACGGTTGCTGATGAAAAATTAACCGGCCTCGACCGCTGGATTCTTGGCGAATTCTCGAAGATCGAAAAAGAAATCATCGCAGCTTACGACGCTTACGAATTCCACGTCGTCTATCAAAAAATCAGCCAATTCATCGCCGTCGAGCTTTCGTCCATCTATCACGACGTCGTTAAAGATCGTCTTTATACTGACGCTGCCAATTCCGAGCGCCGTCGCTCGACGCAAACCGCACTGCACCGAATTGTGACAGGCCTCTGCAAAATGATTGCGCCAATTTTGGTCTTCACGGCGGATGAAGCATGGGGATTCTTAACTAATGACGCAAGTTCGGTTCACCGATCAAGCTGGAGCGAGAAGGAATTTCATTTAGGTGAAGGTGAAATGAAAAATTGGTCAACTTTGTTTAGCACCCGTCAAACGCTCTTCCCTTGGCTGGAGAAAGCGCGCCAGGAAAAAATAATTGGAAAAGCGTTAGATGCGAAAATCACACTTTTGGGATACTCGTCAAATGCGTTTGCCGTCGAGATGCAAAACGAAGAACTATTGCGCGAATTGCTCAATATCTCCCAGTTGAAGTTCACATTCACAGAATTACCCGACGCCACTCCTGCGAGGATTCCCCACGTCGGCAAAGCTGAAGGGCAAAAATGCGAGCGCTGCTGGCATTGGGAAACTGACGTTGGTTCAAATTCTGAACATCCCACGATTTGTGGACGTTGTGTTGAAGCGGTAAAGCTATTCAAAGTCTAATCAAACAGGGAAATCAAAATCCAAGTGATATCAGCGGCTTGTGCGCAAGTTTCAACTTTAGTTATTCAAAAAAACAAATGGAAAGTTTCCATCGCGCTTCAGGGGCTCCCCGACATTTGCCGCTTCAATATTGCGACTTCTGCAAACCGGTGAATCACTTAATGATGCTTTAGTTAAGTGGCAAGGAAGCGACGGAGAGGCGGTTAGAGAATTCGCATTTAAAAAAGAACTGGAT
>JBDSIW010000252.1:0-12697 GCA_039917795.1 Verrucomicrobiota bacterium
AGTTGCTGGTGCCCGCAATCCGGGCACGAAACCTGAACCCTGACCTGTTGGATGGCCGGCATCAGCTAATCCGTTCACGGACGCAAAACTGAATCAATGCGCGGGCAACTTGGCTGCTTCGGGAAACTTAGGAATTTCAGGACGCGTGGTCGGCGCAGAGGGAGAAACTTTGTTGGGATTCACTTCCGTTTTGCCGACGAAGGTCACTCCTTCCTCCACCGTAAGTTTTGAAGCGCGAATATCGCCGAATAATTCAGCCTTAGTCTTGATCTCAATTTTTTCTTTAGCGGTGATGTTTCCGTTGACTTTGCCCCGCACGACCACGGCGAGGGCGTTAATATTGCCATTGATGACAGCGCTGTCGCCGAGCAAAAGAGTGCCGTCGGTCTGGATTTCGCCGTCCAACTTACCTTCGAAGGTCAATTCGCCGGAGAATTTAATATTGCCTTTGATCTCAACGTCGGAGGTCAAAATGTTTTTACCGGGATTATTCGTATTCATATTTGAGTCCATAATTTAGTTAGTTCATTCCTTGAATTCCGAATATGACAGGTTCTGACGATGGCCTGCTCAAGTTTTCTTGCGAACAAAACCTCCTTCGACCGGTCACAACAGAGCGCCAACGTAAACCGGGCGTTCAATAAATATAAACAATTTTTTTCCCATCGTGATCCAAAGAAATCGAGCGGCTTTTCTGAGCCTCGCTGGTTTTCAAACTGGAGTTAATTCAGAACCTCGACGAGATGTCCCCGCAAAATTCCGGCTTCGGACGGTATTTTGTTGGTATCGTTTCACCCCGCGCGGGGGTTAGGACATTCCTTTTAAAATTCGACGTGGAAAATACTATTTGACCTATCGGTGATGTGGGGCATTTTTGCAGCCGTGTTTCCCAAAAGGAGGGATCCAGGCCAATAAAAATAATCATGTATCAAACCATATTTCTGTCCATCGTTGTCTTTTGCGCATTCATTTCCACGGCTTACAGCCAGGTCTCCCTGAGACCCACCCGGGCCTCCGGCAATCCATTTCAATTTGTGATGAGCGGCTCTTCCGATCAGGTGACCGTCATCGAAACAACCACTGATCTTCAAAATTGGCTCGCGGTCCAAACCAACGCCGCTGGAGCCCAAAATGTGACTTATACCGATTGGTGGTCGCATGATTATGCCCGTCGCTTTTACCGCGTCCGCACCCTGACCAGCGGGACAATCACAACCAACCCGGTCGCCGTGACGAATCCGCCTTCCGGTGTCCTCGCGGATCTGGCGACGCTGCCCAACTCCGTTTTCATGGCGGGTGAAGGATTCAACTCATTGCAGTTTGCGCCCAACGGGAAACTCGGTTTCATCGCGTGGCGCGGGCAGGATTTGATTTATCGCGAGCGCGTCAATAATTCGTGGAGCGAACAGGTCATCGGGCGCTACGGTTCAATCTTTACTCCAGGCATTGCCGAGGAATATCGCTTCCAGCCGCACGTAGCGCTGCTTTTTGATTCCCAATCGCGCGCCCATATTTTGCGATTGAGCGGTTTCAGCGTGGCGCATCACGTTCAGAATGGCGGGAACTTCTCCGAGACTTCTGCGATTTCGCTGAACAGCGTGGGTTCGTCCTTCAGCTTGTTCACTGTGGCCATGGGACCTGGGGATAAACTCCACATCGCTCTGGAAGGAACCGGTGGATGGACTCCAATTTTTTACGGGACCGACAAATCCGGTTCGTGGCAATGGACGCAGGCGGCAACCATCGCGGGCAATCCCCGTGGCTTCCTGAAACAATCCTACGCGCCGCGCTGGTTCTCCATGGCAATTGATTCGGGGAACAATGCGCACATCACGTTTTGCCCCGAGTTCAAAATGCCTGCGATCGATGGCCATTCCCGCCCTTACAGCGATCTCTATTACGCCTCCAATCGCGGCGGCAATTGGTTCACGCAAAAAATTAACAGCACAGTGGATGATTCCGGGGATGTCGGCGCCGGGGCCAGCATCGCGATCGGACCGGACGACCAACCCTCCATCGCCAATTGGTATAACGAACGCGCCGCGACCGGTTCGTCGCAATACAACCAGCTCTATTATTTCAAACGCGATGGAAACGGAAATTGGTCCAAGCAATTTGTCTGCGGATCGTCGTCGGGTTATCAGGCGGGCGATGGCGACAAGGGCGCGGGCTTCGCGCCTTACTTGCGCTTTGATTCGCGCGGGCGCCCGAACATCGCCTTCTGCGATGACGCCTCGGAACATTTCCCGGTTTGGGGTCAGAACGAATTCGCGGGGGATTTGCGCCACGCTTATTACGACGGCTCGCGCTGGGTCTTCCGGACGGTTTTCCAACAGGCCGTTCCGCTCGATCGCCAAATTGTTTATCCCGCCATGGCTCTGTCCGGAAGCGAAATGGTTTTCATGGGATTGGAACGAAAAACGGCATGGCTGGATGGCGGCCATCGAAACGCCAACTCCACGTATAATTGGTTTTTCGTGCAGACCTCGACGCCCTGATCGTTGGGCGCAGGGTGTCACTCCGCTGGGTCGCGAACCAATGCAGAGCGAGCAGCGGAGTGAGACGTTTTTGTGACGCAGAAAGATCGTCCGCTTTCGCTTCACTTCAGTTCGGTTGCGGGTTTCGGTCGTTGCCGCGCGGCGGCGGATGTGTGAAGTTTTCGTCAACGTGAATCTCATGCGCGGAATCGCCCAATCGGCAGTCGCAGTCTCGCGCGATGATTCACATTGGAAACAGGTTTTCAATAGCGGTGCGCTGCGGCTTTTGCTTTTCACCGCTTTCCTTATGAGCCTTCAAAGCATGGGTGCCGACACGACAAATCGGACGCCTGTGACGATTGAGATGGATTTGTCGCGCGGGCGAATCATGGTGCGCGCGATCGTGAACGGTTCCAATGCGCTTTCGTTCCTCCTCGACACGGGTTACGGCATCAACACGATCCGTCCCGACCTGGTGGAACCGCTCGACTTGAAACGCGCGGGGCAGGTGACCATCGTCGGTATCGCGGGCGAGGAGAAAGCGCCCACCTACAACGGCGCGGTATTTGATCTGGGCGGAGCGATCTACTCACCGCGCCGGGTGGCGTCGCTTCCCTCTGAGGCTCAAACCCGGCATCACCGCGATGGAATTCTCGGCGCGGGATTTTTCCGGCGGTTCGTGGTTGAGATTTATCCTGAGAAAAACCAATTGTTGCTCCATGACCCTGAAACGTTTCAGTACGAGGGGAAAGGGCAAATCATCCCGCTCGAGTTCGACTCCGACACACCGATCATCGAGGCCAGAATTCTTTCGCCATCCAACTCGGTTGTGGCAGGCCGTTTTGAAATTGATACCGGGTGTGATGATTCACTTTGCCTCGGGCGGGAGTTTATTGAGGCCAACCATTTGGCGGGCGAAGAAGGAGGTTCTTCTGGAGCAAAGCGCGGAGTGGGCGGCAGCGCAAGGATCAGGCGCGGTTCAGTGGCAGAGCTTCGACTCGGCGGGTTTGTCCTGGAAAAACTTTCGGCCAACTTTTTCACTGACGGTTCGCCTGCCGGACCAGGATTGGCGGGACACATCGGGATGGCGGCTTTGCGAAATTACAGGGTCATTTTTGATTACTCCCGCAAACGAATTATCCTGGAACCACTCCATTGAAATTCCCTCACTTCTTTCCCAGCGATAGCGGACAAACCGGGACGTTGAACGAGCGAAACCCGTCAAACTCCAACTCGTTTTTTCCGTCATCGCTCAAGAGTTGAACTTCTGGTTTGTCCGGTGCCGTGCCTTCCACGAACCCGACAATTGCCTCGGGGTGGAGTTTGCGCTCGGATCCAACCCGGTCGAGGACGGCATCGCAAAGGGTGGGTGGATGGGTCGGATCGCCGTCCCAGACGAACAATCGGAAATCTCCCTTGGTCGCGGCCGGCCCGGCCACGATGAGAACCATGTTGGTGAAGGTTTCGATGCTGCGGATACCGCGCCCCCCGAGGTCGAGCAAGATGGGTGCGCAGAACCGGGCGCGGGTCGCGCTCGAACTGATCAAGTTGGGCAGATTCAGCACCGGCACCAGCAAAGCGTGCGGTCGTCCGTTGGTCACTATGAGTGGCGCGCGGAAACCAATCAGCGCGGTTTTGGCGTCAGGCGCAATCGCCAGGCCCTCGATGTTGAATCCCTTCCCGTCGGGTTCCTCCGGCGAGACACCGGCCGCCGCCGCCTGTTCCAATCCCAAATGGAAATTACGCTGATCCCACTCGATCAAGTCGCTGCGCAATCCATCGTATCGCCCCACGTAAACCAGATTTGTTTCGCTCGAAATATCGGTGGCAAACAAACGATGCCGGTTCGGTTGAATCTTGCCGTCGTTCTTCTTGTTGCTGTGGGATCCGAGCCAGTAAATTCGATTTCCGATGCGCGTGGAGGCTTCGATATCGACCTCCTTGTCCGCATGCTTTTTCGCCCGAAGCTCCTTGGAAAAATCGAACGCCCCGATCGGTTCGCCGCCGGTGAGATGATAGAGGTGAATGGTTTCGTCCTCGTCATTCCCGACGAAAACGCCCTCCTTGCCCGTCGGCACCGCGGTCGAAGCGTTGGCGGCCCCGAGAAAATTGCTGGCATGCATCGGAGCGGCTGAAGAGCTGACGAGAAAAAATATCAGGAGAAGGTGGAGGTTCATATTTTGTTGCGTGGATAAATGATCTCGATCATCGATCGTTGCGTTCGTAGCCGGAAAACTATTTTGCGACTCGCGGCCCACAAGCGTTCTTCCGGTCAATTGGACAATAATGGGGAGGATTAATTCACGACGATAAATTCTCGCGGTCATAAAAGCGCGGCGAATGGCTCCGTTGCGCTAAAAAAAAATCAGTTCGACGCCGCACCCTTGTGACGCGATATTCTTTTCGACGGAAAATCGGGTTCACCGGGTTTTGGAAACATTTTTGGATGAAAAGACAAATTATTCTGCTGTCGTTGCTGTTGGGGAGTCTGGGAAATGGGTTCGCGGAAACCGCGACTTCTTTGCCCAGGCTCGATGAGGTGTATCAGTTGCTGCGCGCCAACCAAAAAGGTTTGGCGGACGACGTCCTGGACCAGGCGGCGGTTAAAGGTTTACTGGCGGAGTTGCAATCGCAGGTGGTGCTGGTCACAAATGCCGTGGGCAGCGGCGCGTCCGTGTCAAACATGCTGAACCGCGTTTCCGTTCTGGACAATGCGTTCGGCTATTTTCGGTTTGGCCAGATCGAAACCGGTTTGAATGACACCTTCAAATCCGCATACCAAAAGTTGATTTCCACCAACAAGATCAAAGGCGTCGTGCTTGATTTGCGTTACACGCGGGGAACGGATTACGGCGCCGCCGCGAAAACGGCGGATTTTTTCCTCAGCACTGAACAACCGCTGGTGCGATGGGGCGATGCCTCGGCAAAGTCGTCCACCAAAACCAATGCGATTTCGATTCCCGTGGCGGTCCTGGTGAATCACAAAACCGCTGGCGCGGCGGAGGCGTTGGCGGCGATCCTTCGCGAAGGGCATGTCGGGCTCGTCATCGGGACGAATACCGCCGGGCAGGCCAGCGTATTCAAAGAATTCACATTGAAGAGCGGCGACCGTTTGAAAGTCGCAACCGCACCTGTGCAATTGGGAAATGGAAACGAGATTCCGCAGGAAGGATTAAAGCCGGACATCGAGATCGCGTTGGGTGCTTCCGAGGAACGCGCGTTTTACGATGATCCTTATCGCCCATCGGCGCGCGTGGTTTCAAAAACTGGCGCTGATTTAGCCTCAAGCTCCGAAACCAATACCACCCGGCGTCGTTTGAACGAGGCCGAACTCGTGCGCTTGCAACGGGAGGGTGTTGCGCCCGAAGACGATGTTGAACCTCCTGTGAAAAAGCCGGGCACTGGTCGAGCAACCATCGCTCTCGATGGTCCGGTTTTGAGTGATCCAACCTTGATTCGCGCGCTGGATTTGCTTAAGGGCCTTTCGGTTATTCAACAAAGCCGCCGTTTCTGATTTTCCGTTGACGATTTGCGGGACGAGCCGCACTTTCCACCTATTACGCCGGAATGAAGACCATCCTTTTCGTTTGCACCGGAAACATTTGCCGAAGTCCCATGGCTGAGGGGCTTTTTCGTCATGCCGTCATGGGCCGGAACGATTTAAGGGTCCTTTCCGCTGGGGTTGGCGCGATCGACGGGCAACCTCCCAGCGCGCACGCAGTTCGCGCGCTGAAAGAGTTGGGAATCGACATTTCCCGTCAGCGCAGCCGGATGCTGACGGCGCAGCTTGTTCAGGCGGCCGATTATATTTTTGGCATGACCCACAGCCACGTCGATTCGATCAATCTGCTTTATCCGCAGGCGGCAGAAAAAACATTCCTGCTCCGCGAATTCGATGAAACGCTGGATATTTACGAAAAGGACATCGGTGATCCGATTGGGGGTCCGATCGAAACGTATCAGGATTGCCGCGACCAAATCGAGCAGGGCATTGCCTCGCTCTTTAAGTTTATCGCACAAACTTCGCCCGGTTCCGACACGCGCGACCTGGCCCGAACCGCAGTGGCCATCGGCTCCGACCATGGCGGTTTTGAGTTGAAAGAAATTCTCAAAAGCCATTTACAGGCGAGGGGCATTGCCGTGGCGGATCTCGGAGTAAACTCGCTGGAGTCGGTCGATTATCCTGACTATGCGCAGGCCGTGGCGAAAAACGTCGCGACCGGCACGAGCGACTTGGGCGTTTTGATTTGTACCACCGGCGTCGGCATGAGCATTGCCGCGAATAAGGTGCCGGGCATTCGCGCCGCCCTGGTCTTCAGTGAAGAGATGGCGACCATGGCGCGCCAGCATAATGACGCCAACGTGCTTTGCATCGGTGGAAAAATCACGGGCTCAGAACAGGCAAAAAAAATTGTGGAGGCCTTCCTCGCTGCCGAATTTGAAGGCGGACGACACGAACGCCGCGTAAATAAAATGGAAAATTCCCAAACCCCCAACGATTTAAGATTGCGGAACGTTGACCCGGAGATCGCTGACGCGATTTTTCTCGAACGGCAACGCCAGCAGGAAAACATCGAGCTGATCGCCAGCGAAAACTTCACCAGCCCCGCCGTGATGGAAGCGCAAGGATCTGTCCTGACCAATAAATACGCAGAGGGTTATCCGAAAAAACGGTGGTATGGCGGATGTGAGAATGTCGATGTCGTCGAGCAACTGGCGATCGACCGCGCGAAAAAACTCTTTGGCGCCGAACACGCAAACGTGCAGCCGCATTCAGGCAGCGGCGCGAACATGGCGGTCTATTTTTCCGTCCTGAAACCGGGTGACAAGATGTTGACGATGGATTTGAGCCACGGCGGACACCTGACGCACGGCAACAAGGCGAATTTCTCCGGGCGTTTTTTCGAAATCGTTCATTACGGCGTGCGCAAAGAGGATGAGCGAATTGATTACGATCAACTCGCAAAAATGGCGCGGGAACATAAGCCAAAAATGATCACGGTTGGCGCGAGTGCTTATTCGCGCGTGATTGACTTCAAGCGGATGGGTGAGATTGCCCGCGAGGTCGGTGCGTATTTGCTCGCGGACATCGCCCACATCGCTGGGTTGGTCGCGGCGGGGGTTCACCTGAGCCCGGTGGGTCACGCCGATTTTGTGACGACCACGACGCACAAGACCTTGCGCGGTCCGCGTGGCGGCTTGATTCTGTGCGGTGAGAAGTACGCCAAGGATATTGATTCGTAGGCGTTTCCGGGAATTCAAGGTGGACCGCTCATGCACGTGATCGCCGCAAAGGCAGTGTGTTTTCTTGAGGCGTTGCAGCCGTCCTTCAAGGTTTACCAGCAGCAGATCGTGAAGAATGCCAAAGCGCTGGCGGAGGGAATGCAAAACAACAACTTCCGGCTGGTTAGCGGAGGGACAGACAATCATTTGATGCTGGTGGACGTCGGCGCGCGGAACATTACCGGAAAGGATTGCCAGATCGCGCTCGACGAGGCGGGCGTCACCGTGAACAAGAACACGATTCCATTTGAAACGCGCTCACCTTTCCAGGGGAGCGGTATTCGCCTCGGCACTCCCGCCGTGACCACGCGTGGCATGAAGGAGCAGGAAATGGCCGCGATTGCCGACATGATTTCCGAGGTGTTGCTCGACATTAAGAATGTTGACGCTGCCCATGCGGTGAGGCAGCGTGTCCGAGAGCTGACCGCAAGATTTCCCTTGCCGTATTGAAGTCGCCCGCGATTCCGGAATTGCTCCGAGTTTGAACAAATTCATGGTTTGAGCATCCAACGAAGTGCAGTGTCCCTGCCGCAAGTGCGCCTTCCGCTGCATTAGATTTTAAATTTTACCAAAAACATATATGCCCAGAGTTGCCACGAAACGAACGACGAAACCAAGAGCCGCCAAGCCGAAATCCCGGGTGGAAGCGCCGCCGGAAACGCTGCACCATCAGCCCGAGCCCGAACCTGAAATTGCACTTGAGAACCGCGATGAAGACTTCATTGCCCCGCCGCCACCACCGGTGGAAATTCCAGGGGCGAAAATCCCCGACATGCCGCCGATGGACCGCGAACAGGAGGAGCAGGAGGAATTGCGCGCCGAGGCAGCCACTCGCGAGCGGGAGCGAGGCGGGGAACGTCGGGGCGCGAACGCGCTAAACATCGCCAAGCTTCAGGCCATGCCGATGCCGGAATTGAACCAGATGGCGCGCGAGATGGGGATCGAGAACTTCGGCACGATGCGCAAGCACGAGGTCATTTTCCATATCCTGCAGAAGAATGCCGAGCGCGCCGGATTGCTTTTCTCCGAAGGAGTTTTGGAGATTTTGCCCGAAGGATTCGGGTTTCTTCGCTCCCGCAGTTTCAACTACCTACCGTGCCCGGAAGATATTTACGTCTCGCCTTCGCAAATCCGCCGGTTCGATTTGCAGACGGGAAACCTGGTCGCAGGACAGATTCGTCCGCCGAAAGACAAGGAACGTTTCTTCGCGCTGCTGAAGGTCGAGGCGGTGGACGGTGAAGAGCCAGATAAGGCGAAGGATAAAACGCATTTCGACAACCTGACACCGCTCTTCCCTGAGAAACGATTCATCCTCGAAACCGACGCGTCTGAGCTTTCCACGCGCGTGCTCGATCTGGTTTGTCCCATTGGCAAAGGCACGCGCGGTTTGATCGTCGCGCCGCCGCGCACCGGCAAAACGGTTTTGATGCAGAAGCTCGCCAACGCGATCCTGAAAAATAATCCGGAATCGTACCTGTTCATCCTGTTGATTGACGAGCGTCCCGAAGAAGTCACGGACATGGAACGCTCTTGTATCGGCGCTGAAGTGATTTCATCGACGTTTGATGAACCACCCGAGCGCCATGTGCAGGTTGCGGAAATGGTCATCGAAAAAGCCAAGCGAATGATCGAGCACAAACGCGACGTCGTGATCCTGCTCGACTCGATCACTCGTCTTGCGCGCGCTTACAACACGGTGCAGCCGCACTCTGGGAAAATTCTCTCTGGCGGTGTGGATGCCAACGCATTACACAAACCGAAACGCTTTTTCGGCGCGGCGCGAAATATCGAGGAAGGCGGCTCGCTCACGATCATGGCTACGGCGCTGGTCGATACCGGATCGCGCATGGACGAAGTTATTTTCGAGGAGTTCAAAGGCACCGGCAATATGGAAGTTCATCTCGATCGCCATCTGGTGGATCGGAGAATATTCCCGTCCATCAACATTGAGCTTTCCGGCACACGCAAAGAAGAACTGCTTTATCACCCGGACGAATATAACAAGGTCGTGGTGCTCCGCCGCGCGCTCACCGGTGTTCCGCCGGTGGAAGCGATGGAGCTCATGCTCAATAAGCTGAAGAAAACCGGCAGCAATATTGAATTTTTGCTGGGAATGTCCGTCGGAAAGTAAACTTCGAGCCAACGAGCCGGCATTCCTGGTGAGCCAGCGGTCTTGCTGGCTCGCTTTTCGTACCGAAACAAATGAACAATTGCCGGAGGGAATGGATTCGTTACTCTGAAATGTGTTAAAATAACCGAGTGAAATATTACCAAAATTCCAATTGGGTGGGCCTGACCCCGTTGCTTTGTTCCGCCGTGCTGCTCACGGCCTGCAACAAATCCGAGATCAAGGTTTATTCGGTGCCAAAGGAGAAGGAGCCGGTTCGTCGAATGGCCGATGCGGAAATTTCTCCCACCGGAGATTCCCATCCCATCCATTGGTTGACGCCCACTGGCTGGAAAGAACTTGCGCCAACAAGCATACGGGTGGGAAATTTTCTCGTCACCAATGGGGATAAAAAGGCGGAAGTCACCATCATTCAGTTTCCGGGAGAGGTCGGGGGCGAGCTCGAAAATGTCAATCGCTGGCGCGGGGAAGTGAATCTGAGCCCGGTCACAGAAGACAAAATTGCGAAGGAGAATGTTGTCATCGGGAAAGGGACCGGAAAGCTATATGAATTTGTGGGGCCCGCGTCGAAAACCGTCGCCGCTATTCTTGAAAAAGGCGACATCAAATGGTTTTTCAAAATGCGCGGCGACAAGGAGGTTGTCTCCAAAGCAAAACCCGACTTCGTGGAGTTTCTTAAGTCGATTTCGTTCCACGATGAAGAAGTCGAACCCGTGACCACTTCGGTCGAGCCGCCTGCTGCGCCAAACGTCGTCAGCACCAATGTAAAGAAAGTTCCCGAGCCCACGGGTGAAACGGCTTGGGAAGTGCCTCCTTCGTGGCAGGAAAAAGCGCCATCGCCCATGGTGCTGAAAAGCTTTTCCGCAGGCGAAGCGGGCCACGAAGCAAAGATTTCCATCACTCGTTTTCCCGGCGATGTCGGCGGCGCTTTGGCGAATGTGAATCGCTGGCGTAATCAAATTTCGCTCCCTCCGATTGACGAAACCGGGCTCGCAAAGATCGTGACTTCGATTGACGTGCTCGCTGGAAAAGCGACCTTGGTGGATATGAAAAGCTCGGATGGCAAGACACGCCTGATTGCAGCGAGTGTGGCGCGCAAGGAGCAAACCTGGTTTTACAAATTGATGGGCGACGAAGCGACTGTTGCGCGCGAGAAAGAAGTTTTCATTAAGTTCGTCCAATCTGTGCGTTATCCCAATGAATAACCTGATTTACAGGGCAAGGATTTGGCGCGCCGCTCCGCGCGGGCCGTTTCAAGTATCGCCAGGGTCCGGCGCAAACGAAATGACTCAACCCACCCCTTTTTGAAATGATCAACCGCCTCTTCAAAATTTTCAGTTCATTGCGGCTGACGGTGACCTTGCTCGGTTTGGCGTTGTTGCTGGTTTTCATTGGCACCCTCGCGCAGGTGAAACTGGGCTTGTACGCAGTGCAATCGGATTATTTCCGCAGCCTGTTTGTTTTCTGGCAGCCGAAGGGAGCGAGTTGGAAAATCCCGGTATTCCCGGGTGGCTGGCTGCTCGGCGGGTTGCTCTTGACCAATCTAATTGCCGCACACGTAAAGCGTTTTCAATTCACGAAAAAGAAAATCGGAATCTTCACCATCCACGCGGGATTGATTCTGCTTCTGCTCGGCCAGTTCTTCACGGAGTTGTTTCAAGTGGAAAGCAATATTCGTTTTGAAGAGGGCGACACGCGAAATTACAGTGAGGATTCCCGGCGAACGGAGTTGACGTTTATCGACTCGTCCCGTCCCGACCGCGATGAGGTCATTGCTGTCCCTGAAGAGCTTTTCGCCAAGGGCGGAGAGATTCGCTCGCCGAAGTTCCCGTTTGTCATTCGTGTTAAAAACTATTTTCCGAACTCGCGGGTCGCAGGACCCATGAGCGGGGGCGGCGGTAAAAAAATCAATGCCACGACACCCAGCGGTGAAAAACTTTGGTTCTCAGAAGCGCCGCTGGTTGCAACGATGGATGCGAGAAACGTGCCGTCCGTCTTGCTGGAATTTGTTTCGAACAAAAATGGCGCCACCGAACGGATCGCCTCGCTTTGGATCGATCAAGCGCAGTCGGTTGAAATTGATGGACGAACGTATCAAATGGGATTGCGGCCGACGCGTTACTACTTGCCCTACGAGGTGACGCTGCTTGAGTTTCGCCACGATCTTTATCAAGGCACTCCCACGCCGAAGAATTTCTCCAGCAAAGTTCATTTATCCGATCCAAAACCTGGCGAGGATCGCAATGTGGTGATTAAGATGAATGATCCTCTACGGCACGCTGGCCTGACTTTTTTCCAGTCAGGCTTCGACGAGAGAAATGATAAAATCACCATCCTGCAGGTCGTGAGAAATCCCGCCGCCATCACGCCCTACCTGGCCTGCTCGCTGGTGGGACTTGGTCTGCTGATTCAGTTTCTGACGCATATCGTTGGCTTTGGCCGCAGGCAAAGGAACAAAACCCCCGTCGCGCCAAATAAATCCGCCAGAAGGAAACCGATGCCCGTAGCGGAAGAAAAGGAGCCGGCATGAAAAAATTTCTACCGTGGATTGTCGTCGCCATTTTTGCCGTGTGGATTTTGTCCGATGCCCGCCCGCCCAAGGCGAAGGAAAATTTCAATATCGCGGAGTTTGGCCGTTTGCCGGTTTTGTTAAACGGTCGGGTGCAGCCGTTTGATTCGGTTGGGAAGAACGCCTTGTTGAACATGAGCGGAAAATCCACCGTGCGAACCGCCGACAAGAAATCCCTCGGGGCGACGGAATGGCTGCTCGAAGCGATGACCAGGGCCGACGATGCGGATACCCGCAAGA
>JBDSIW010000253.1:0-4733 GCA_039917795.1 Verrucomicrobiota bacterium
CGGCGAATGTCGGACGGCAATTTAGAGAAATCTCCCTATTCCCCATTTTATTCAACGCTCATATCAAAATTCTGAAGGCGTCTGTGGTTTCCCTTAATTTCGGACGAAAAAGTGAGATCTAAATTCAGGGCAAACAGAAGTTTCCGAGATCATCCGCCCAGGAGATTTCACGGCTCAATCACTGTAACCGTGCGGATTTTTTAAGTGCCACCGCCAAGCCGTGGCCACTATGTCTTCCAACTTCGGGAATCGAGGTTTCCAACCGAGTTCGTTTTTCGCCTTGTCAGCGCCCGCGACCAGTTTCGGCGGGTCGCCCGGGCGCCGCGGTTTTTCAATTGCCGGAATTTTTTTTCCCGAAACCTGCTCGCACATGCGGATCACATCGCGCACGGAATAGCCATCGCCATTTCCGAGGTTGTAAAAACCAGCTTTGCCCGGTTGAAGCGCCAGCAAATGGGCCTGCGCCAGATCGACAATGTGAATGTAATCGCGGACGGCCGTCCCATCGGCCGTTGGATAATCGGTGCCGAAAATCTCGCATTGCTGCGTTTGGCCGAGCGCAACTTTAAGGATGTTCGGAATTAAATGAGTCTCGATGCGATGATCTTCCCCGAATTTTTCGCTTGCGCCGGCGGCGTTGAAATAACGAAACGCGACAAATTCCAGTTGGAAAATCTCCTGGTACCATTTGAGAATTTTCTCGAAGATCAATTTCGATTCGCCGTAGGGATTGATGGGTCGTTGCGGCAAATCCTCCGTCATCGGAACGCGGTCCGGCGGGCCATACGTCGCGCAGGTGGAACTGAACACGAATTTCTTAACCCCCGCTTCGACCGCGGCATCGAGAAGATTGATTCCACTGGCAACGTTGTTCCGAAAATATTTGCTGGGATTAGTCATGGATTCGCCGACGAGCGCGTGCGCCGCGAAATGAATGACGGCGTCAGGCGCGGCCTGCTTGATCTTGGCCATCGTGAAATCACGGTCAGCTAGATTGCCCTCGATAAAGGTCGCGCGCGCATCGATCGCCTTGCGGTGGCCTTCGGAAAGATTGTCGAAAACCGTGACGGTGTGCTTCGCGTCGAGCGCTTCCTCGACAAAAACGGACCCGATATAGCCAGCGCCTCCAGTGACAAACAATTTCATGCGGAACGAAAACTAGGACAACGAGGGAAGGCGGACAACGCCAAAACCATTGAAAAGTTTTTAGGGAAGCTTCGCCGCAAGAAATCCCGCTTGGTTAATTTCCTTTACCCGGATGCAGGCAGCAGCCTGGGTCGGATCACCGAGCGATTCGAACGCTGGCACCACTTCAGCGCAACGCGGGATGGCGTACGGGCAACGGGGATGAAAAGGACAACCGCTTGGTGGATTCATGGGCGAGGGCGGATCGCCCGGGAGCAGGACGCGTTGGCGCTCGCGCTCGCGCACCGGGTCGGGAATCGGAACCGCGCTAACCAACGCTTTGGTGTAAGGATGAAGTGGCCGCTCGAATACCTGGGCGGCTGGCCCGAGCTCCACAATCCGCCCCAGGTACATCACTGCGATCCGGTCGGAGATGTGTTTTACCACCGATAAATCGTGCGAGATGAAGATCAGCGTCAAATGCATTTCGCGGGAGAGCTGCGCGAGAAGGTTGATGATTTGCGCTTGAATGGAAACGTCGAGCGCGGAGACCGGCTCATCCGCAATAATTAATTTCGGCTCAACCGCTAGCGCTCGCGCAATGGCGATGCGCTGGCGCTGGCCGCCGGAGAATTCGTGAGGATATTTTTTGATGAAGCGCGGTGAGAGCCCAACCTTTTTCATCAAATCACTCACCCGTTTCGGCATTTCCTCATTGGCGTATTCCTTGTGCGAACGAATGGCTTCAGCCAGCGCGTCATAAACCGTCATGCGCGGATTGAGCGACGCGTAAGGGTCCTGGAAAATCATTTGGAAATCGGCACGCGCGCGGCGCAATTCTCCGACCGGCAATCGATTCAGGTGCTGGCCTGCCAGGATCACGGCGCCCTCCGTGGGCGGGATCAGCTGCAGGATCGTTCGGCCGAGAGTGGATTTGCCGCAGCCCGATTCGCCCACGAGCCCAAGGATTTCGCCTTTTTTCAATGAAAGAGAAACGCCATCGACGGCCTTGACCGTGCCGATGTGCTTTTTGAAAATGAGTCCGCGCTCCACGGGGAAGTGGGTCTTCAAATTCTGGAGTTCGAGAAAAGCTTCGGGCATGTTGTTGTAAAATTTACAAGGTTAGGTCGCCACGTTGAATCCGCAGGCAGGCGCTCAAATGATTGGGTTCAACTTCAACCAGACTTACCGGATTTTTGCATTCAGGTTTCGCGAATTCGCAGCGCGGCACAAACGGGCAACCGCCCATTTCCTTCGACAAATCCGGTGGCATTCCGGCAATCGTGTAAAGCTCTGCGCCTTTCGGTTGCAGCGCTGGAATCGATTTTTGCAGCGCCTTCGTGTAGGGATGTTTCGTCTTGTAGAAAAGATCCGGCGTGGTCGCGCTTTCCACCACCCGGCCCGCGTACATCACGTTCACTCGATCACAAAAGCCGGAAATGATTCCAAGATCGTGCGTGACCAGTATCACCGCCATGCCCAACTCGGACTGACGTTTCTTGATCAACTCGAGAATTTGCGCCTGCACGGTGACATCCAGCGCGGTGGTTGGCTCGTCGGCAATCAGCAAATCGGGTTTCGTAATCAGCGCCATCGCGATCATCACCCGCTGCCGCATGCCGCCGGAGAACTGGTGCGGGTAACTTTTGATCCGGGCCGCGGCATCCTGAATTCCCATCTCTTTCAGCGCTTCGATTCCGCGGGAGACGGCCTCTTCGCGCTCCAGCTTTTCATGGATCAACAACGGCTCAATCAATTGATCCTCGATCTTCAGGTACGGGTTGAGCGAGGTCATCGGATCCTGGAAAATCATCGCAATCTTTCGCCCGCGAACTTTGCTCAATTCTTTGGAAGAACAGTTTAAGAGATCCAATCCGCCATTGAAGATCGCTTTGCCACCTTCGATTCTCCCGGGCGGTTGCGGGATCAAGCCGAGAATCGAATAACAAGTGACCGATTTGCCCGAGCCAGATTCGCCGACGATGCCGAGCGTCTCGCCTTTCTCGATCTGGAAAGACACGTCGTCCACCGCGCGGACAATGCCGTTCCGCGTGTGAAAGGAGGTCCGTAGATTTTGAACCTGGAGTAAAGGCATATCAATCTTTGGAGGAGCGAACATCAAGCGCATCGCGCAAGCCATCTCCAAGAAAATTCAGCGAAAACAAAGTCAACGCCAGGGCCGCGCCCGGAAAAATGAGCAGCCAGGGAAATTCCTCCATGGCGTCGGCGCCTTCCTTGATCAACACGCCCCAGGAAGTATCGGGCGCCTGCACGCCGAGGCCAAGGAAGCTGATGAACGCCTCCAGCAACATCACGGCGGGAACGGTGAGCGTCGCGTAAACGATGACCGGGCCGAGCACGTTTGGAATGATGTGGCGGAGAATGATCCGGCGCTTGCGCAATCCGAGGGCAAACGCGGCCTCCACAAACTCCTGGTGCCGCAGCGACAGGACTTGCCCGCGGACGATTCGAGCCATCGTCAGCCATTCCACCGCGCCAATGGCGATAAAAATCAAAGTCAGGCTTCGTTCGAAAACAACCATCAGCAAGATGACGAAGATGGTGAACGGCAACGCGTATAGAATATCCACGATCCGCATCATGACCGAGTCCACCGTGCCTCCCCAAAAACCGGAAATCGCGCCATACAAAACTCCGATCACGAGCGAAGTGGCGGTGGCCACAAGGCCCACCATCAGCGACACCCGCCCACCGAAAAGCACGCGGCTCAGGACGTCGCGTCCCAGCGGATCGGTCCCAAGCCAATGACGCGAGCTGGGCGGAGTTGCGCCGAGCGCCAGACTTTGCACTTCGTGACCCAGGCCGAGCTTGCGGGAAATTTCATATCCAACAGTGCAGGCGAGAGTGAGAATCACCAGCACGAACAGCCCAAAGACGGCCATCTTGTTCTTGAACAACCGATGCTGCGCGTCTTTCCAAAGCGAGGTTCCCTGCTCGACATTTTCCAGCGAGGCCGTCTCCGGAATATTGGGTTCGATCGTTTCAGGCATAGGTTATTCGAAACGAAGTTTTGGGTTGAGCCAGACCTGCAGGACATCGACCACCAGATTCATGAACACAATCAGGATCGCGTAAAACATCACCGCGCCCATCAACAACAGATAATCACGATTGAAAGCTGACGTGACGAAATACCGTCCCAGACCCGGGATATCAAAAATTGTTTCCACGACGAACGAGCCGGTCAGCAGCCCGGCAGTGGCGGGTCCGAGAAACGAAATGACCGGGAGCAAGCCACCCCGCAGTGCGTGTTTGCGTATGACCCGCATCGGCGAAGCCCCTTTGGCGCGGGCGGTGCGAATATAATCCTGGTTCAACACTTCGAGCATTCCGCCGCGTGTCAATCGCGCTACATAGGCTGCGTAAAATCCTCCGAGCGTCAACGCTGGCAAAACCCGGTCGTAGGCGAAATCCCAGCCGGAAGAATTGTACCACCCCAGCCAGAGCGCGAAGACTCCCACCAAAAGCGGGCCCATCACAAACGTTGGCAAACAAATTCCGATCATGGCGAGCGACATCGAAATGTAATCGAGCGGGGTATTTTGTTTCAGGGAAGCAATGATGCCAGCGATCAAACCGAAAAAGAG
>JBDSIW010000254.1:0-3033 GCA_039917795.1 Verrucomicrobiota bacterium
ACCCCAAACTTTCCGATTGAGGTCAGGTCATTGGTCGCGACGAGCGAACCGCCTGCGATCATCACCATTCCTGTTCCTCTCGCCAAAGGACCACCGGGATAATCGCCTAGAATCAGTTCATTCATCAAGGCCACTGAGCCACCCGTAATATTAAGTCGTCCAGAACCAGCATTTCCAAGACGCGTCGGATCATTGGTCGTTCGCGGTAAAACGAATAATTGTCCACCGGAGATGGAAAAGGTTCCTTCCGCGCCCTGGACATTGCCCACGGATAAGAAGGCCAGTTTGGTTGTGCCACCGCTGATGTTCATTTGTCCGATTCCCTGATAGCCCACCTCGGTGACACCATTCGTGACCAGCAATTGGCCGTTGACGACCGTGACGACACCAGTGCCACCGGCGATTGGATTGCCGGTTGAAGAAGTGCCGAGACTCAAAAATGAAGATAAATTAATCACGCCGTTGGAGAGAGTGAGGGTGCCCAGCGCCTTGTCCTGACCGATCTGCAATTGGCTGCCAAACACTGTTCCGCCCTTCACCGTCAGACTTGCTTGATTCGTCGAATAACGGCCCAAACGCATCAGGTTGGCCAAATCGAAATCCAGCAAACCATTTTCCAAAGAAATGTTGCCGCCGTAGTTATTGAGTTGGGCCACTCCCGAAGGCAGGCGCATCGTCGAATTTGTGATGCGCAACAGTCCGCCCCGATAAAGAAGAAGTTGGCTGTTGATTTGCATGGGCTGATTGGTCAACAAATCCGCGAGGAGAAGGGTGTTCGTGATTCCAAGCGGGGCCGAAAGAGTGAGGCTGGAAACACTCAGGTTGGTCAGCGCGGTGCTCGCATCCACGGTCACGGTTTTCGTCGTGGAGTTGGTGATAAAAGCGGTGTCGGCGGAACCGGGAGGCGTGCCGCGCGACCAGTTGTTGGTCACGCGCCAAAAACCGCTTTGCGAATTGGTCCAATTGTCAGTGGCTGCAAAGGCACCGATTCCCCAAGCCAGACAAAGGGTTGCCTGAAGCAAGATCAGAACGCAGCAGCGAGGTGGGGGAAATATAGTCATAGCAGGCTCTTACGATAACAGGCTTCATCGGATTGTCTCAGCAGAAATCCAAGAAATTTTGGGCATCGGAAAATTAGAAAAGATTTGGAAAAATCACTTCTCGCTGGTTTAACGGATGTTACATTTTGAAAGTCTGCAACATGCGATGAAAAGAATTTCTCCACTTCGCTCCTTGGGCTTTGGCTCGGTGCTGGAAAACGAAAGAAAAGTGCGGCCACATCCATCCGCATTCACGCTCATTGAGTTGCTGGTCGTCATTGCTATTATTTCCATCCTTGCCGCGTTGTTGCTGCCGGCCTTGGCGCTGGCCAAGGAAAAGGCGCGCAGCATTTCCTGCATCAATAATCTCCGGCAAATGGGTATCGCCATGGTGTTGTATTCGGATGATAATTCCGATTTTCTCGTCCCTGCCGAATATGACGTGCGGAATGGATCGCAATACGAGGAAGGCTGGCCCACGATTCTTTACAACGGAAAATATCTTCCGGCCGCGCGCGCCAAAACTTTTTACGATGTTCCCGATTTGAAAGACGTTTTTCGTTGTCCTTCCGGTTTGCCGGAGGTCTATCGCTTCGGCCCCGGCAGTCGAGATGATCCCGAGGGCGCCCGGGCCTGGCCTTATGCTTCGGAGAGCACCGGGAAAAAATTCCACATCGATTCGTGGTACGGTCTCAATGGCTCGACTGGCAGCCCGCAGAAGTGGCCTTTCACCCGCCTTCCCATGGATGGAACCAAGAGCACCAAGGGCAACAAATTTCACACGGCCGCGAAGGTTCCCCGCATGCCTATGATCTTCGACGGATTTTGGATGCACAATGGGAAGGACGAACGCGTCAATGCCCGTCATAGCAAAAACACTCGCTCCAATATTTTATTTTTCGACAACAGCGCTTCGTCGTTCGATACGTTTCGCATTCCTAATGTCCGCGACAAAACCGTCGGCGGAAATATCCAGTGGCGATTTCCCGAAGCCGCTGACCCGTCCGCCCAATAGTTTTTAAAGTCATGTCTGAAAGCGCTAAACAAAAGTGGGCTGTTTTTATTTCGTTGCTGGTGATCGTTGCGTCATGCGTCTGGATTTATTTTTCCCAATTCCATTCGCCCAAATTCAACGTGGCGCTTCACAAAAAAATCGGTCAAGTCATGGCTGAGGAAACGGCAAAGATTACAGGCCCGAAAGGCGGTCGAATTTCCATCATCACGATTGAGGGCAAAGAATGTCCCGAACTGAAAATGCAATTGGCTTCTTACGAAGAGAGCTTGAAAAAGCTGGGGAATTTTAAGTTCAAAGAACACCTTCTGGAAACCAAAGATCAACCTAAATACGGGATTGGGACCGGTCTTTCTGGACGGCGCTTTCTGCGCGTCGCGGAGAAAAGTAAAAATGCGCAGGTCATCGTTTCCTTCGTCGGCGCTCCCAATGTCAAAGATCTTTCTGAAAGCGAATTGGAAAAAATTAAACCTATTTCGCCTGTTGTAGCTGAGGTGCGTTCTCCCGATCATTTAAGAAAACTTTTTGATAAACAATTAATCGCGGTGGCCATTGTTTCGCGATTCGAGTTTCCCGCTCCTGGACCGGTGGAGCCTAAAACGCCGGGTGATTGGTTTAACAAAAGATACCAAATCGTCACGGCCACCAATGCGGCGCAATTGCCGAAGTCCCAACCCTGATAAAGCTCCGCATCTTCACGCGCACAATTCAATTTTATTTTCTCTCGATTCCTAGGAGTTGTAATTCGCGACTTAAAGCGGATAGTGAAAATCGAACCGGCTTATAATATATGCACCTGAAATTTATTCTGATGTCATCCGCTCTGCTCTCCTTTGGTTTTTTCGGAGCGCGCGCGGAAGATGCGGCGGTTACGCCCGTCGCGAGGGTCAAACACATTGAGATTGGGGAATATGAAACGTTGCGCGCCAACACCAACAACGTGATTTTAGATGTGCGCAGCGCTGCGGAATTTGAGAAAGG
>JBDSIW010000255.1:0-2910 GCA_039917795.1 Verrucomicrobiota bacterium
ACATTCGCTTCATAGGACCCAGTTCCCGCGCTATGAATGCGCTCGAGGATAAAGCCGTCAGCCGGAACCTTGCCAAAAAAGCCGGCGTCCCCACTCCGCCGGGCTCGGACGGAACGGTGGAAAACGAACAAGACGCTTTGTCATCGGCCAAGAAAATTGGTTATCCTGTCATGATCAAAGCCGTGGCTGGCGGCGGCGGACGCGGCATGCGCGTGGCGCACAATGACATTTCTTTGGTGAAGGGCTACCACACGGCGCGCAGCGAAGCCGAAAAGTGCTTTGGCAACTCCGGAGTTTACATCGAGAAATTCATCGAGAACCCGCACCACATCGAATTTCAAATCCTTGCGGACACTCGCGGCAACGTGATTCATCTGGGCGATCGGGATTGTTCCATTCAGCGTCGCAACCAAAAGGTGATAGAGGAAACGCCCTCGCCCCTGATCGAAAATAAATTTCCCAAGCTGCGCAAAGAAATGGGAAAAGCGGCGGTCAAAATTGCGCAACTGGCCCATTATACCAACGCGGGAACCGTCGAGTTCATTGTGGATGATAAGGGAAATTTCTATTTTCTAGAGGTAAACAAGCGAATCCAAGTCGAACATCCCATCACTGAAGAAGTAACTGGGATTGATTTGGTTAAACAACAAATCATGATCGCGATGGGGGAACCACTTCGCCTTTCGCAAAGCGATGTGCATTTCAAAGGACATTCCATCGAATGCCGTATTAACGCCGAAGATCCTTTTGACGACTTTCGCCCCTGCCCCGGTCGCGTAGAAATGTATTATCCGCCCGGCGGGCGCGGCGTTCGGCTCGATAGCCATGTTTACGCCGGATACACCATTCCGCCGACCTACGATTCCATGATCGGCAAGCTCATCACGACTGGAAAAGACCGGCGCGACGCCATGGATAAAATGAGCCGCGCCCTCGGCGAATACATGATTACGGGCGTAAAAACGACGATCTCGTTCGAACAGGCTATTCTACAGGATCCGAACTTCCGGCGTGGCGTTTACTCCACCAATTTCATTGAACAACTTCTGGGGGGCGCGCGGCGGGGATTGATCGAAGGAGAATAACATCCCTTCAGGCGCGGCATTCCGTCACTCCCACTCAATCGTCCCCGGTGGCTTGCTCGTAATATCAAAGCAGACGCGGTTTACGCCTTTCACTTCGTTGATGATGCGGCTGGAAAGCTTTTCGAGCAACTCGTAGGGCAGCTTCACCCAGTCCGCCGTCATGCCATCCTGCGATTCAACAGCACGAATCGCAATGGTGTAATCATAAGTCCGTTCGTCACCCATCACACCCACGCTGCGCACGGGCAGGAGCACCGCAAAACTTTGCCACATTTTGTAATACCAGCCTGTTTCCTTCATTTCCTCGACGACGATGGCGTCCGCGTTTCGCAAAATGGCGCAGCGCGAGGGAGTCACTTCTCCCAGAATGCGCACCGCGAGCCCGGGTCCGGGGAACGGCTGGCGAAAAACAATTTCTTTCGGCAAACCGAGTTCGAGTCCGAGCTGACGAACTTCGTCTTTGAACAAACATTTTAGCGGCTCGACGAGTTGGAACTTCATGTTCTTCGGCAACCCGCCCACGTTATGATGACTCTTGATCATCGCTGAAGGGTTTCCTCCAATCGGAACCGATTCGATCACGTCGGGATAAAGCGTTCCTTGCGCGAGAAACTTGGCCTTCCCTGCCCGTTTCGTCGCAGATTGAAAAACTTCGATAAACGTCTTGCCGATGATTTTGCGTTTGCGCTCCGGATCAGTCACGCCTTTCAATCGGCTGAGAAAAATCTTCGAAGCTTCCTCGTATTGCAATTTGATATGAAAATGCCGGCCGAAAACTTTTTGAACAATGTCCGCTTCCTTGGCCCGAAGAAGTCCATTGTTCACAAAGATGCAAGTGAGCTGATCGCCAATCGCCTCGTGCAGCAGCGCCGCCGCCACACTCGAATCGACGCCACCGCTCAGTCCAAGGATCACCTTTTCCTTACCCACCTGCGCACGGATTTCTTCGACGGCTTGTTGGACGTAATTACGCATCGTCCAATCTTTGCCGCAACCGCAGACCGCATGAACAAAGTTCGCAATAATTTCACGACCCTTGGGAGTGTGGACGACTTCAGGATGGAACTGTAATCCGTAAAAATGTTTCGCGCGGTTTTCGATCGCGGCGTAAGCCGAATTTTCCGTTCCCGCGACGGGTCGAAATCCCTCGGGCAATTTAGTCAATTTGTCTCCGTGGGAATTCCAGACCTGCAGCTCAACAGGAAGTTTCTTGAAAAGCGCGCACGCGCTGTCTGTCACCGTTAATGTGCCCTTCCCATACTCGCGCTTTTGGCCGCGTTCGACTTTACCACCCAGAAATTGGGCGAGAAGTTGCAAACCATAACAAACGCCGAGAACCGGGACGCCCAGCTTGAAAACATTCTTGTCCGGCAACGGCGCTCCAGATGAATAAACGCTGGAAGGACCGCCGGAGAGGATGAGTCCTTTTGCATTCAGCTTGGCAATTTCCTTGGTGGGCGTGTCGTAGCGGAGAATCGTGGAATAGACGTTGCACTCGCGAATCCGGCGGGCAATGACTTGGGTGTATTGGGAACCAAAATCTAAAATAATGATTTGCTCAGGCATAAAATTCAAAAACCTGTCCAGAAAGAAATAGGAAACAACCCAGTGCCAATCTTCGAGAAATCTTAGTCAGGTTTCTCTCACGTTACTGCTTTACCACTGTGACTTTTCCCTCTTTTGCGTCGTATTGAAGTTTCGTCCCAAAAGGCGGCGTCGGAAGTTTCCCCAGGTATTTTTTCTCCACGAGCTCATTTAGATCTTTGGGATAACGACCCTCCTGCACGTTAAACAGCTCGACCGCGCTGTTCAGCGACGTGGCATC
>JBDSIW010000256.1:0-8188 GCA_039917795.1 Verrucomicrobiota bacterium
GAAGGCCGAGGGTCGAAGGTCGAGCGCCAGAAACGCTTCGGCTTTCGACGTTCGCCCCTCGGCCTTCACCTTCGTTACTCATACCGCACCCTTCGGTCCAGCAAGCTGTAGCTCAGATCAACGAGCATGTTCAGGATCAACAACAAAGCCGCGTAAACCAACACGAACCCCACGGTCATGGTGTGGTCGCGATTGAAAATGCTGTTGATAAAAAAAACTCCGATGCCTGGAATTTGGAAAATATTTTCCACGACAAACGAGCCGGTCAGGAGATCCGCCAGGAGCGGGCCGGAATACGAAACCACGGGAAGGATCGCCAGCCGAAAGGCGTGTTTCCAAAGGATCGCCGTTTCGCTCACGCCCTTCGCCCGAGCAGTCGTGATAAATTCCGAATGCAGCGTGGTGGAAAGTCCTTCGCGCATGAGCCGCGCGATGCGTCCTGCGAAATAAAGCCCCAAAACAATTGTCGGCAGAATCATCTGGCTGGGCGAACCCCACAAGGCGACCGGCAGCCAATGCAATTTTACCGCCAGCCAAAGAATCAGTAGCGGCGCGATGACGATGCTCGGCACGCAGAACGACAGCATCGCCAGGAATCCTCCAAGGTAATCTCCCCATTTTCCGCGATGAAGCGCCATGAAACAACCGAGCGGAATGCCGATGAACATCGCAAAACAAAACGACATCGCGCCTAGCGTCATGGAGACGGGCAGGCATTGCTTGAGGATGTCGTTGACGGTGTGGTTGCGATACTTCAACGAAGGTCCAAGGTCACCATCGACTAACCCGGACGATCCACCCGCGACGCCGAGATAGCGGAGGTATTGTTTCCAGATCGATTCATCGAGGTGGAATTTCGCCTTCAGGTTCCGCTCGATCTCGGCGGAGGCCGGCTTGCGTTCCGAATCAAACGGCCCACCTGGCATGCTGCGAATCAAGACGAACCCGATGAAGCTGACGATCAGCAGCACCGGGAGCATTTGCAGAGTTCGTTTCAGGAAATACATTTCATTTACCGCAGAGGCGCGGAGGCGCGGAGAGCGAGACTTCTCCTCTGAGTTTCCGCGTCTCTGCTGTTCAATTTCTTTTTCTTGATGGAAAAAATGGGATGCTCGTCCAATAAATTGAAATAAATTCCCTCGATCTCATCCGGCCGGTAAAACAAAACGCCTGAATAAAAATAAATCGGAGTGATTGGAAGGTCGTCATGGATCAACAACGTCTCGGCTTGTTGCAGAATTTTCTCGCGCTTCTTCGGATCGTTCTGCTGGTTCCCCTCGCGCACCAACTCGTCGTATTTCTTGTTCGCCCAGCCGGTATAATTATTCCCGTTATTGCTCATGAACATGTCCAGAAAAGTGTTCGGGTCGTTGTAATCGCCGATCCAACTGCTGCGCCCGACGTCGTAATCCATGTCATGCAGCGAGGTGTAATAGACCTTGGATTCCGCCTGTCGAATGTCCATTTGAATTCCCAATTGTTCACGCCACATCGCCTGGAGTTCGACCGCGATTTGTTTATCCGTCTCGCCCGCTTTAAACAAATATTGAAACGGTGGAAAATTTTTTCCGCCCGGAAAACCCGCTTCCGCGAGAAGTTTTCGCGCGGTGTCCGGATCGTAGCCGTAGCCCTCGGGCGATTTGTAAATCGCCATTCCGCTTGGAACAAAATGGGTGGCGGGCTGCTCGCCGCTGCGCGTGATGCGCTCAACGATGCGTTTGCGATCGATCGACATCGCGATGGCTTTGCGAACACGAACGTCATCGAATGGTTTTTTCAAAATGTTGAACCGCATGAAAAAAGTCCCAAGGTAATTGTAGCGATGGCAATCCGGTTTTGGACCGAGCACATCCATCAGGTCCGCGGGAATGAGGTTTTTGTCCCAAAGAATGTCCGCCTGCCGCGCTTGATAAAGATTCATCGCGGTCATGGCTGATTCGCCGGGAAGAAAATCCACCAGCTCATTTTGGATATTGGCCGCGTCCCAGTGGCGAGGATTTTTGCGCACGCGGATTTTGTCGAGCAGCCGCCAGAATTCCAGCGTATAGGGGCCGCTCGTTGGCAAAGGCCTGGCCATAATCCAGCGGTCGCCAAATTTCTCGATGGTTTGGCGGGGGACGATCGCCAGGGTTTGAAACGCGCATAGGTCCACGAAGAAAGGCGTGGGCCCGACCAGTTCAACCGTTAATGTGTTTGGGTCGGTAGCCTTCACGCCAACCAAAGAGGCATCCTTGATTTTTCCGCTGCTGAAATCTTCGGCGTTTTTGATAAAGAAGAGTTGCCCCGCGTATTCCGAGGCAGTCAGCGGATCCAAAACCCGCAACCAGGAATAAACCACGTCCGCCGAGGTGATCGGATCGCCGGTGGACCAGACCGCGTTCGTGCGCAGGTGAAACGTGTAGCGGATGCCGTCCGGGGAAATATCCCAGCGCTCCGCGATCCCGGGAATAGCCGCGGCGGTTTTTGGATCAAGCCGGGTCAACCCTTCAAACAAGGCGCGGGTGATCCGGCTGTCGGCTTGGACTGTCACGAGGGCGGGATCAAGCGTGCCCGGTTCCGCACCGTTGATGATCACGAAGTCCGCTTTTGGTTCTGGGCGCGAACACCCGGTCGGAAAAAATAATAAAAGAATGAGGGCAATGGCCCCGGCGGGCTGCCATGACCAGATCGAGGTAGGGCGCGCCACTCCGTGCGCGCCGTTTCGGTCGCGAAAAACTGGAATTATTTGCACTCCTGAATCCAAGAGCGGCGCGCACGGAGTGACAGGCCCTACCTGCTTACTGAGGTGGGTTTTGGGAACCACGCCCGCCGTTAACCGCGAGCGCCCCTTGCCCACAAAGCGAAACGTCCCCGGAAACAATCCGAGGACGCTCGCCGGGAATTTCATGAAATTACTTGGCCGACGGCGCGGGCAGATTCGCGGCAGGCACGATTTGGTTGGTCAAGAGCATTGGCACCTCGGCGGGCGCTTTGGTTGCAGGCAAGGTGGCCGGCGCGGTCGAAACCGGCTTGGCCGCGCCCTGTCTTTTCAAGGCTTCCTCCACAGCTGCACCCTCGGGTTTGACGCTGCGCCCCATGATCAAGCCCAGGCTGAGAGCGAGGACGAAGAAAGCCCCGGCGATGTATTTCGTAATTTTCGTCAGCGCATTGCCCGAACCCGCACCGAACAATGCATCCGTCGCCGCGCCGCCGAATGCCATTCCGGCGCCAGCCTCTTTCTTCGGCAATTGCACCAGCACCAATAAAATCAAGAGCAGACAATCCAGGATCATCAACACCGTCAAAAGCCCCGTAATCAATGTCATCATAAATTTCTAAATCCAAATCTGAATCTTAAATCGAATTCTTAATAATATCCGCAAAGCTCCGGTCTTCCAGCGATGCGCCACCGACCAACGCTCCGTCAACATCCGGTTGCGCCATGAGCTCGCGCGCGTTGGACGCCTTGACACTGCCACCATATTGAATGCGAACACGACGCGCAACAGCTTCGTCAAACAGGGCTGCGAGCGATTTGCGAATGAACGCGTGGACTTCCTGCGCTTGCGCCGTCGTCGCGGTTTTGCCGGTGCCGATGGCCCAAACCGGTTCGTAAGCGATAATCGTTTCTTCGACCTGCGCTTTGCTTAATCCAGCCAGACTGCCTTTCAACTGGGTCCCGACCACCTTTTCCGTTTCGTTCGCTTCACGCTGGGCAAGAGTTTCGCCGACACAAACAATCGGTTTGAGCGACGCGGCGTGCGCAGCGAGCGCTTTTTTCGAAATCAATTCGTCGCTCTCCTTCTGGTATTGGCGGCGCTCGGAATGTCCAAGAATCACGTAACGAACGGAAAATTCTTTTAGCATTCCCGCGCCAATTTCCCCCGTATACGCGCCGGAGTTATGCTCACTCATGTTTTGCGCGCCGAGCCGGATATTGGAATTCAGCGCCGCCTTGGAAACGTCAGAAAGGGCGGTGAACGGCGGGCAAATCACGATGTCCACTTCCTTCACGCCAGCCAGTTCGATTTTCAGGCCTCGCACCAAAGCCAACGCTTCGGCGACGGTTTTGTTCATCTTCCAATTTCCCGCGACAATTAATTTACGTTCTTTTTCCATGAATTATTTCGAGCGGACCGAGGCAATGGCACCACCGCCTAAACTGCCGTTTGAAATTTTCTTCCGCGACTCAGCGCCTTTGCGTTAAGTTTTCTCACTCAGGACTGCGACCCCCGGCAAAACCTGCCCTTCCAAAAATTCCAGGCTCGCGCCGCCGCCGGTGCTCATGAACGTCACTTTGTCCCCGAGCCCTGCCTGGTTCAATGCCTTTACGCTGTCGCCGCCGCCGATGATGCTTTTCGCCCCGTTCTTTTCCGTCGCTTCCACCACGGCTTTCGCCACGGCCAGCGTGCCTTCCGCGAATCGCTTGTCTTCAAACATTCCCATCGGGCCATTCCACAAAATCGTCTTCGCACCGCGAATGACTTCGCTGTATTTCTTCGCCGTCTCCGGGCCAATGTCGAATCCTTCCGCATCGTCGGGAATGTTCGGCTCCGCATTCACCCGGGGATTCTGGAATTCAAAAATGGGTTTCCCTTTTTTGTTCAACTTGTCGGTCGCCACCGGGGTGGCAATAACGTTGTCCGTCGGAACCAAAAATTGCACGCCGCGCTTCTTCGCTTTTTCGACCGCTGCCTTCGCGACCTCGACTCGGTCGGGTTCAACCAGCGATTTCCCGGTCTTCAACCCTTCCGCTAGCTTGAACGTGTAAGCCATCGCTCCGCCAACCAGGATCGTGTCCGCTTTTTCGAGCAACCGGTCGATCACATTGATTTTGTCGGACACTTTTGCACCGCCCAGAATGACCACGAAAGGTTTCGCGGGTTTCTCCAATTCTTCGCCGAGAAATTTCAATTCGCGCTCCATCAACAAACCCGCCGCGCATTGGCCGCCGCGTTTTGCGATCACCCGTGCCACGCCTTCGGTCGAAGCATGAGCGCGGTGTGCCGCGCCGAACGCGTCGTTCACGTAAACTTCCGCCAGCTTGGCGAGATCCTCGGAAAAAATCGGGCAATTCTGCTCTTCCTTGTCGTGGTAGCGGACGTTTTCAAGCAAAAGAACGTCACCGGGATTCAATTGCGCGACGGCTTTTTCGGCTGGTTCACCGATGCAATCCTCAGCGAATTGAACCCTGCGCCCCAGCATTTCAGAAAGTTTCTCGGCTACCGGTTTGAGCGACATGGAAGGTTCGCGCTTTCCTTTCGGCCGCCCAAGATGCGCTGCGAGAATAATTTTTGCGCCTTGTTGGATGAGCAATTGCAGTGTTGGCAAGGTGGCTTCCATGCGGGTGGCGTCATTGATGACCATTTTCCCGTCGCGCTCCTCCATCGGCACGTTGTAATCCACGCGCACGAGGACGCGTTTGCCGCGGGTATTCAAATCTTTGACAGTCAATTTCGCCATAAAGCCAACAAGGGCGCAGAGGATAGCGAAGGCGGTTGACGAGTCAAAGGGAAAGAGCGCGAAGATGCAGGGCCGACGCATATCAATTGATGGAGCCAAATCTATGACTGGTTTTTTGTGCCGGAGGGACAAATGACCCTAGCCCACGGTTTTAACCGTGGGTTGGCATTTTGAATAGAACCCAGTCCCGCAGGGACGACTGAGGTTGGTTCATTTTCAGCCGTTCCTTCGGAACTTGTGTCCCCATTTTCTTTCCCGGCGTTGAAACGCCGGCCTATTATCCTGTGTCCCTCCGGGACCAAGGTAACTGGGCGATTCGGTCCATCGGAATCAAAGAGGCATGCGTCCGCCCTGCGCGATGATCGGGCTCGAAGTGAACTAAAGGAAAATTAACTCAAGGCCAAACCCGGATCGAGTGATCCCAGGAACGGGGACTGGCATTGGGGGTGAATGCCAGCGCGCTTTGGGGGAAACTCCAATGGCGATGTCCGCGCTCGGCGCGATGGATTTAAAGGTCGTGGCCGGTTTTCACGTCGCCGCCGGTGTTCGGAACGCCGGGGTTGGGCACCCCGCGCTCATAGCCAAACCAATTCGGGTCGTAAATACTGCCGGGGACGCCTGTTCCCTGTTGTTGAAATTGCACCTTCCAGAGCGCGGCGTGACAATCGGCATAAACCGCATTCAAGGTTGGTTGCACCTTCGGGTAACGGTCGGGCAGCATCTTGTAATGAAAATCGAGGTCCTCGTGATAAACGATTTGCGCGGCCGGCTTATAAAATTGCGTGTCTTTCAGCCCTGGATACTTCGCCGAGTTCCACCAAATGACCCAGCGATAAGTGTAGGATGTGTAATTGTTCGATGACAGGGAATTGGTCGCCTTCCGAAGTTTGTCACTCGGGCACCAGAAAGCGCGGTAATTTCCGATATTCAATGACATCGCGACGCCTGAATACGTCCAAGTTTGATAATATCGATCCGTGCAGGAGGTGTAATTGCCCGGCGTCGCCCCATACGTCAGCGCGGAAGGCATGCGGCTGAGCGAGTCGTCTTTATACATGGTCAACGCCAGGCCGACTTGCTTGAGGTTGCTCATGCACGAAGTCCGTTGCGCTTTGACTTTGGCCTTGGCCAGCGCGGGCAAAAGCAATCCGGCCAGAATCGCGATTATGGCGATGACCACCAACAATTCGATCAGCGTGAAGCCGCGATTTTTTGATTTTGAATTGGGCCAGGATGGTTTCATTTCTTCAGGAAATTTTGTGTCGAGCTTGGAATGGAGGATGTAAGCGGCACGCCTGAAAGTCAATCGGTGTTTCGATAGCCGGCTTTAGAAGTCGCAGGACGGTTTCCGTGAGTGAGACGGCAAGAGTGAACTCTAATTTGAAAACTCGCACCACCACATTTTTGAAAACTTCGCTTGTATTCTTTTACGCAATTTTGCAGTCTTTCGAGCAGAAATTATTTTGATAATATGAAAAAACTTCTTTTATCCATTTTGCTTGTTGCCGCTGCCAGTTCCGGTTTGCGCGCTCAGGTCTATCTTTCCGATACCTTCTCCTATTCGAATGGCGACCTGACCAACGTCTCCAGCCTCAAATGGACATCTCACAGCGGTACGACCCCGCTCAATGTTGTGAACGGACAAGCTTTCATTCAGCAGGCGGACGCTACCACCGGACGGCAAGACGATAATTCCCTTTTAATGTTGAGTGGCAGTCCTGTGACTTTTATCCCGGACGGCAACGCAAACAATAATGACAATTTTCTTTATTCTAGTTACGACGTGAATTTTTCCGCTTTGCCAAGTAGTACGCTTGGTTCGTATTTCGGTCACTTCAAAACGGATGGCGCCAGCCAGTTCTATGCTCGCGTCGGCGCGAATACCGCAGGCGCTGCGGCGGGGACGTTTCGCCTCGTCATTGCGAATGGCAACTGGAGTACAACCACTCCCCCGGTTTCCTTTGCACAAGATCTTAGTTTGGGGATTACCTACACGGTTGTTTCCCGGTTCAATTTGGATACCAAAATTTCGACTCTTTGGGTGAACCCGGTTGATGAAACCAGCGCCAGCGTCAGCGCAGCCGACACTTTCACTTTTTCTGGCAATCTGGATTCGTATGCTTTGCGACAAGGCACGAGCACGGGTACCCCAACTGGCGCTCCCGGAGATTTGACCGTGGACAACCTGCTGATCGGTCGAACCTTTGCAGATGTGCTCCCAATTCCGGAACCTTCCACCTTCGCTTTGCTTGGGATTGGCGGTTTGGCAGTTCTGCTGCGCCGCCGTTCGCATCGCAAGCAAGCACTTTAAATAATTTCAAAAAAGGAGCAGCGTTCGCTGCTCTTTTTTTTGCCTGGATCAGCGCAGGCGAAATTCACCTAAAACCGGAAGATGATCTGAAGCGATTGATTTTAGAACTTCGATGCGCAAAGGCTCGATGCTTTCTTTTGAAATCCAAATGTAATCAATGCGGCTGTTGGGCTTGGCCGCCGGAATGGTGAATCCGTCACCTTCGCCCGCCAGTTCCCAGGTGTCGCTCAGGAAACCGCCCACCTTTTGGTGCGTCCGGCTTTTGGGCGAATCATTGAAATCTCCGCAGAGCACCACGGGCATTTTTCCGGCAGCGGCCACGATTTCCTCGAGTTCAGCGGCATTGATCAATCGCTCCGCGTCATCTCGCCGGTAATCAATGTGTGTGTTCATGAATCAAAGATCTTTGCCATGGACGCTCAGGACGAGTTGCTG
>JBDSIW010000257.1:0-2807 GCA_039917795.1 Verrucomicrobiota bacterium
CGCAGCGCCGCCTTGACCGTTCTTTTGGCTCGACCGGAGCGGGTGCCGGTTTTGCTGGCCGCCATCGAGAAAGGGACGTTACAGCCCGGCGATTTGTCGTCGTCGGAAATCCAATTTCTGCAAAATCATCGTGATGCAGGAATTCAAAAGCAGGCGGCGAAATTATTTGCGAAGATGGGCGGGGCGCGTCGCGAAGAGGCCATGAAAACATTCCAGCCCGCGCTGCTGATGGCCGGGAATGCCGCGAATGGAAAAGGGATTTTTCAAGACCGCTGCGCTTCGTGCCACCGGCTGGAAAATGGCGGGTCCGCGGTTGGCCCCGATCTCGTGACGGCAAAAAATTCGGGCAAGGAAAAAATGCTGATGAACATTCTGGACCCGAACCGGGAAGTGACGCCGAACTACAAGGCATTCGAAATCGAGACGAGCACCGAGGAAAGTTCGATCGGCCTGATCGTGAATGAAACCGCTACCAGCGTCACGTTGCGCCAGGCCTTTGGAAAAGAGAGCGTCATTCTGCGATCACAAATCAAAAAAATTCGGGGCCAGAATCAATCGCTTATGCCGGAAGGTTTGGAGGCTGGCCTTAAACTTCAGGATATGGCGGACCTGCTCGAATATATTTCCCGCTAGCGCAGCGCGGGTTTGATTTTCAATTTTCTCCAGGAAAGATTTAGGAACGGCGTTTCGCCACCGCATGATTATTTTCGAGGACGAGCAACTGTTGGTAATCAACAAGCCAGCGGGTTTGAACACGCATTCACCCGGGCCGTTCGCCGGCGAGGGCGTTTACGAGTGGTTGAAGAATCGCGAAGCGCGCTGGACCGATCTCGCCATCATCCATCGGCTGGACAAAGAAACTTCCGGCGTAATTGTCTTCGGCAAAACCGCCTTGGCCAATCGCGCCCTCACCGCTCAATTCACGGCGAGAACCGTGAGCAAAAAGTATCTGGCGCTGACGGCCAGCCCGGTTTCCTTTGAGCATTTGACGGTGAAGTCCGCATTGGTGAGGGCAGGGGAGAAGTATGTTAATCGCCCGCTTTATTCCGGAGGGGAGCAAGCGGAAACACGCTTCAAGAGTCTGGGCTCGAACTCGGGAAATGTTCTGCTGGAAGCCGAGCCCGTGACAGGCCGGACGCACCAGATTCGGGTTCACGCGGCGGCGAATGGGTTTCCAGTTTTGGGCGACACACTTTACGGGGGAGCCTCCGCGGCGCGCGTGTTTCTTCATGCGGCGGAAATTTCGTTTGCACATCCGGCCACGGGAATGCGCACCACTTTCCGCGCGCCCGAAAATTTCGACGACGATCCGCGCCTCGCATTGCGGATGGCGTGCATTGAGTCTGCATCCACCGATGCCTATCGCGTGATTCATGGAGCGTCCGACCGTTGGCCGGGCTGGTATGTGGATCGTCTGGGCGATTTTTTGCTGTCGTAATCCGGCGCATTGCTGGACGAGGAACAGCGCGAAATCTTGCGGCAACTCGCAAAACGCTTTTCGCTCCGGGGCGTTTATCACAAGAATCTGGATCGTCGCGTTCGGCAGCTCGCCAGCCAGGCGTCGTCGCCTCAACTCATCGCCGGGGAAATCGCTCCGGATGATTTTGTCGTTCGAGAAAATAGCGTCCAGTTTGCCCTGAGTTTCAGCGAAGGCTATTCCGTCGGTTTATTTTTGGATCAACGCGAGAACCGGCGGCGGTTGCTGACCCGATACGTCGCGCCGCGATTTTTCCTGGAAAGCGAGCCCGGGAAAATCTCGGGCGCGCCGGTGGGAGTGTTGAACACCTTCTCCTATACCTGCGGATTTTCTGTCTGCGCGGCGATCAGCGGGGCCAGGGTGACGAGCCTCGATCTTTCAAAGAAATATCTGGATTGGGGGAAACGAAATTTCGCCTTGAACCAACTCGACCCTGCGGCGCACGAATTTATTTTTGGCGACGCCTTCGATTGGATGAAACGACTGGCGAAGAAAAAACGCACCTTCGACGTCGTGATCCTGGATCCGCCGACTTTTTCAAATTCCAAAGCGGAGGAGATATTTCAGGCCGGACGCGATTATGGGAAGCTCGTGCGGGCCGCTCTTCCGTTGCTGAAAAGCGGGGGAGTTTTGCTGGCCTCGACCAATGCGGCCAACTTGAAGCCGGAAACTTTTTTAACGACCGTCGAGTCGGCGGTGGGTTCTGCCCAGAGAAAAATCATGCTCCAACACTACGTTCCCCAGCCGGTGGATTTCCCGATTTCCCGCGACGAGCCGGCCTATCTGAAAACGGCCTGGCTGAAAATCGATTGAATCATTTTTGCGGCGGCTTCATGGAACGGGAAATCAGGCTGGGCTGGTTTTTGCCTCGGGAATTGCGCAGCAGGAAAAAAATCAAGGCAACGACAACCACGAGAAGCGACGCGCCAATCAGCATAAAATGCCGAGGATTGGAGAGCGGTTGGGTCGCCACGACCGGTAATGGAGTGTTTTTTTCGGTCGTAAAGTTTCGCGCCGAATTCACGCTTTGCGTTTGAGTTTTGGGAACAGAAAGCTCCCCAATTTTTTCTGCGCGAATCTCCTTGGGTTCAGGCGTCGCCATTTTTTTAGCGGGATTTAGAGGGAGCGGTTGCGAAACGATTGTTGCCTGAGTAGAAACGCCCGTCGCGCCTGGCGTGCCAACTGCGGAAAGCGCCAGGGCGGCTTCGGTGAGGATTTTCGCGGCCGATGGAATGGAATTAGTTTGCAAGGCGGGCGGTGCAACGCGGGCGGCGGATGGCGCAGGATTTGTCGCGCTTGTTGTGTTGGGCGTGTTGGTGGTCTCCAAAAT
>JBDSIW010000258.1:0-3851 GCA_039917795.1 Verrucomicrobiota bacterium
CGGGCCATCATTCCAAAATTCTGATTGCCGACGGGAATTATCCCGCCTCCACAAAAAAGGGACCGAAAGCCGAACTCGTCTGCTTGAATCTTGCTCCCGGAATCGTGACCGTCGCCCAGGCGTTGCGTGCCCTTCTCAGCGCGGTCCCGGTGGATCACATCGAGACGATGGGAATTCCGGCAGACGATTCCTACGCCCAGCGCGGCGAGCCACCCGTTTGGAATGAATTTCGTCAAATCGTCAAAGCCCAGGGAATTAATTTGGAGCTCCAACCCATTTTGAAATGGGATTTCTACAAAGCGGTGGAGTCTGCCGATCACGTCCTGACCATTCAAACGGGCGACCAGGCGCTTTGGGCAAACGTCCTTCTCACAATGGGTGTGCGGCAGGAATCTTGAATTTACATTTTGATTTTCGTCCCCGGTTGAAACAATGAAAACCAGATTGCTCGGAAAAACCGGCCTTCACTTGCCGGTCCTTGGTTTCGGCGCCTCATCGCTCGGGCAGGAATTTCGGCCCGTCTCCCTGGATGACGCGATCCGCAGCGTGCGCGTCGCCCTCGATGGAGGACTCACCTTCATTGACACCTCGCCGTTTTACGGACGCGGGATGAGCGAAGTGCTGTTGGGCATCGCGCTGCGCGACGTGCCTCGCGCGAGCTACAACGTTTGCACAAAACTCGGGCGGTACGACTTGAGCCACTTTGACTTTTCCGCACGGCGCGTGGCAGAAAGTGTGGACGTGAGCCTGCACCGGCTGGGCACGGATTATCTTGATATCGTCCTCTGCCACGACCTCGAGTTCGTGCCGATGCAGCAGATTGTGGAGGAGACATTGCCCGCGCTGCGGAAACTTAAACAGCAGGGAAAAGTTCGCTTTATCGGCATCTCTGGCTACCCGATGAAAATATTTCGACTCATCCTTGCCCAAACGGATCTCGATGTCGTCTTGAGCTACAACCAATACACTTTGCAGAATACGCGATTGGCCGATGAACTGGTTCCTTTCCTTCAATCAAAAAACGTCGGCATATTGAACGCCGGACCGTTCAGCGCGCGTTTGCTTACCAACGCGCCGCTCCCCAAGTGGTTGAAGGAACCAGAGGCGGTGAAAGCCGCCGCGCGCCGCGCCGCAGAACATTGCGCGCGTCGCGGTGTGGACCTCGCCAAACTGGCGCTCCAGTTTTCCATCGCGAACCCCGACATCACGACCACAGTCGCGGGCAGCGCCAATCCGGAAAACATCCGGAAGTGGATTCAATGGGCGGAGGATCCCATCGACGCGGCATTGCTCGCTGAAGTTCAGGAAATTTTTGAGCCGTTAAAAAACATCGGACACACGGAAGGTCTCGAGGAAAATAATTGAAATGAAAGCCATCCAGCTCGAAAAGCCGCTGCACTTTCGTCAGATCGATATTCCCGAACCCAGTGCGCCCGGCCCCGATGACGCGCTCGTTCGCGTGGATCGCGTCGGCATTTGCGGGACCGACCTCGGCGGTTACCTCGGCAAAATGCCTTTCTTCAGCTACCCGCGCATTCCGGGACATGAACTCGGAATTGAAGTCGTCGCGGTTGGCGCGAATGTTTCCAACGTCCAGCCCGGTGATCGCTGCTCCGTCGAGCCATACCTCAATTGCCAAAACTGTTCCGCTTGCCTCAACGGCCACTCGAATTGTTGCGAATCCAATCAAACGCTCGGGGTGCATTGCGACGGCGGTTTGCGCCCGCGCTTCATTGTGCCAGCGCGCAAGCTGCATGGATCGAAAAAAATTTCCTTCGAACAATTGGCTCTCGTGGAAACGCTCGCCATTGGCTGCCATGCCATTGATCGCGGACAACCCCAGCCCGAAGAAAATGTGCTGGTCATTGGCGCCGGACCGATAGGCCTTTCCGTAATCGAGTTCGCCAAACTTTCGGGCGCCAAAACCATAGTGATGGATATGAGCGCGCCGCGTTTGGAATTTTGCCGCTCGATCATGGGCGTCGCTCACACGGTCCTCACCGACGGCGACGGCAGCGAATTGGATAAAATCAAGGCACTCACCGGAGGGACACTGCCGGAAGTTGTCGTGGATGCGACCGGCAGCAACAAGAGCATGAGCGCCGCGCTGAACTACGCGGGGTTTGCCGGGCGGCTTGTTTATGTCGGCATCACGCAACAGGAAATTTCCTTTCCCCACGCGCCGGTGATGCACCGGCGGGAACTCACACTGCTGGCCAGTCGCAATGCGCTTCCGAAAGATTTCAAACGTATTATCGAATTGATCGAAGATAACCGGATCAACACGCGACCGTGGATCACGCATCGCACCCGCTTCGAGAAATTGCCGGACGTATTTCCATCCTACCTGAAACCGGAATCCGGCGTGATCAAAGCGATGGTGGAAATGGGCGCGTCATGATCCGTTCCGCTGTCACCATTTCACTCGTCCCGGAAGCGCGCGGCGGTCCGTTCGTTTTCTGGGACGATCTGGAAGACGGTTGCACGCGCGCAGCCGCTCACGGATTCGATGCGGTGGAAATTTTCCCTTCATCTCCCGACGCACTTGATCCCGAAAAACTCAAAGCCGTTTTGGAGAGCCACCATTTAAAACTCGCTGCCATCGGCTCCGGCGCGGGCTGGGTGAAACATCAATTGCGCCTGACCGACTCCAACGCGGCGATCCGCCGCAAGGCCATTTCGTTTATTTCCGGGATCATCGACCTGGCCGGACCGCTTGGCGCGCCGACCATTATCGGCTCGATGCAAGGCCGATTGGGCGATGGCGTCTCCCGCGAACAAGCCGCAATCTGGCTCTCCGAAGCATTTGAAGAACTTGGCGAGAGAGCGGCGCAGCACGACTCGCGAATCCTTTACGAGCCGTTGAATCGCTACGAAACAAATCTCTTCCTGCGCGTAGCCGACGCCCGGGAATTCCTGGCTCCATTGCGGGCGCAAAATATTTTTCTGCTTTGCGATCTTTTTCACATGAACATCGAGGAGCAAAACGTTTCCGCTGCGCTCCGGTTCGCAGGCGAAAGGCTCGGGCACGTTCACTTCGCGGACAGCAACCGGCTGGCCCCCGGTTTGGGCCACACGGATTTCGCCGCGATTTCCAAAACGCTGCGGGAAATGGATTATCGCGGCTACGTGTCGGCGGAAGTCTTCCCCCTGCCTGACAGCGACACCGCCGCCAAACAGGCCATGAAAAGTTTTCGGCAATGGTTTCCAAACTCCAGCGATCCGAATCCGATCCATGCGCCTTGATGCCCATCAACATTTTTGGAAATACGGTGCGGGGCAATATCCGTGGATCGAGCCGGATTCGCCGCTTCGCCGCGATTTTTTGCAGGAGGATTTGCGGGTTTTGCAACGAGGCAGATTTGACGGGTCGATTGCGGTTCAGGCGCGGCAAAGTTTGGACGAGTCCCGCTGGCTGTTGGCTCTGGCCGACGCGTCACCGTCCATCCTTGGAGTGGTGGGCTGGGTCGATTTGCGATCGGATCGGGCCGAACAATCCCTTGCCGAACTTGCGGCGCATCCACGCTTTGTGGGCGTCCGGCACGTCGTGCAGGATGAACCGGACGATCAATTCATGTTGCGACCTGATTTCCTGAACGGCATCCGCTTGCTGAAGAAATTCGATCTAACCTACGACATTCTTATTTTTCCAAAACAGCTGCGGGCCGGGATCGAACTGGCGCGACAATTTCCCGAGCAACCGTTCGTGCTTGATCACCTGGCGAAGCCTTTGATCCGCGAAGGAATTCTTTCTCCGTGGCGCGAGGAAATTCGCGAACTGGCCCGGCTCGAAAATGTTTTCTGCAAAATATCCGGGCTGGTCACGGAGGCGGACTGGAAATCCTGGACTT
>JBDSIW010000259.1:0-10865 GCA_039917795.1 Verrucomicrobiota bacterium
AAAATTGTTCCCTGTCCGTCAGGATGTGAATAATGAAACCGCCAGTGAACCGCCTTGCACCAAAAACGAATCAGTATTCCGGACGTCAACTGAATTGCCGAAAATCCGAGAGTTCTAGGCCAACTTATCATGATCGCGCCGGCAGTTTCTTTTCCACCAGAACTTTCTCCAGGACGACATATTTCGGCAAACCGCCTTCGGTCGGTACTTTCACTTCGCCTTCAATGAGCGGGCGGCAATACTCCACAAATTTCTCGTTCGGCATAAATCCATCTTCACTCAGCCAATCACGCGGGATGAAATGTTCGACGTTTGCGATGTCACCCAGCGGTTGCAAGCCAGTCGTCCAACGGTACGGGTTGCTCTGGGTTCGGACGATTTTCACCATGAAACCACTCTGGCCCTCGACCGCCGCGCGCACTGCCGCGACGCCACACGCCGCCGCTTCCTCCGCATCCGTCGCGCTCGCGTAGTGGGCGGCGCAACGCTGTGCGTAACCCAGTTTCACCGTGCGCGTTTTCGTGTTCAATTTTTCGGTGACCAGCTCACCTAATTGATCGGCCGCGCCCGAAAGCACGGGGTGACCAAAAGAATCCACCCGCTTGGTGTCCGCGCTGAACTCGGTCCCGTCGGGTTTCTTCAAACCTTCCCCCACGACGACCACGCAATATTTGAGTTTGGCGACCGTTTCCTTCACTCGCGCCAGGAAGGCTTCTTCGTTGAACGGAATTTCCGGGAGAAGAATCAGATGCGGCGCGTCGTTCGGCAAACG
This sequence comes from Verrucomicrobiota bacterium, assembly GCA_039917795.1. Classification (GTDB taxonomy): domain Bacteria; phylum Verrucomicrobiota; class Verrucomicrobiia; order Limisphaerales; family CANJXF01; genus CANJXF01. The sequence continues at coordinate 773 of JBDSIW010000259.1, forward strand.
CCGGGCGAGAACCGAACTGGCTGCGATCCATCCTGCGCCGCGGCCCATCACTTCGATAATGCAGCAGGAGCCGTCGTCCGTCGCCATGCTCGCAACGTCGTCGGCCACTTCCATGACGGTGGTCGCATTGTATTTCGCGACGGAGCCGAATCCCGGACAGTGGTCGGTGTGCGGCAAGTCATTGTCGATGGTTTTGGGAACGCCAATGACCCGCAATTCGTAGCCACGTTGCACGGCTTGCTCATGAATTTTATGGGCGGTGTCTTGCGAGTCATTGCCGCCGGCGTAAAAAAAATAACGGATGTTATGCGCCTGCAAAACTTCGAACAGGCGATCCATGTCCTTGGCTGCTTTCTCCGGCTTTTTCTTGAAATCAATTTTGTAACGGCAGGTACCCAGCGCGGCGGCGGGGGTGTGTTTCAATCCTTCGATGACGCTCCGCTTCTCCTCCTGGATATCAATCAGCTCTTCGTTAAGAATCCCGAGAATGCCATTGAGCCCGCCGTAGATTTCCTCGATCTGGTCCGGATGTTTGCCCGCTTCCTGCACCACTCCGGCGACGCTCGCGTTGATCACTGCCGTCGGCCCTCCCGATTGTGCCACCAGAAGATTTCCAATTAAATCAGCCATAAATTGTGCGCAACCTTGCCAATCGACGTTGCCAGTGTCAAAGGTGAACTGTTCTCTGCCAGCCGGTCGGGCGCATCTTGACGTTGCTACGAACGAAGCGCCGACCTGGGGTCGGCTTTGCGCTCAATAAACCAGCACGGGGAGCGAACCCACCAGCCGCTTGAATAAATGTGCCGCATCGCCGGTTGCAAACCGGCGCTCCGGAGCAACGTCAAAATGCGCACCAAGCGGTCGCACGCATTTCAGCTTCCGCCCGCTCGACCCGTCGCACAAACGGGCGCAACCTGGCAAAAAATTAATTCGCCGGAATCTTCGCGGCCAGTTCCTCGGCGGGATACGTCCAGATTTCGGCCAGGGTCGGATGGTAATGCGGCATGGCGGCCAGTTCGTGGACGGTCATCCGCTTGTGCATCGCGGCGATAATTTCGTGGATCAATTCGCCGCCCATTGGACCGATGCAACTGCCGCCGATGATTTCTCCGCTTTGCGGATCGGCCAGCAATTTTACGAAGCCGTCCTGCGTGATCATCAACATCGATTTTCCGTGATCCCGAAACGGGTAGCTCGCGACCAGGTACGGGATATTTTTTGCCCCGGCGGTTTTCTCGGTCAGGCCGACGCTGGCGAGTTGGGGGTCGGTGAAGACCACGCTAGTGAGCAAACGATAATCAATCGTCTGCTTTTGGCGCGGGTGGGCAATGTTATGCGCCGCGATTTCACCCTGTTGAATGGCGATGTGAACGATTTCGTATGGACCGGTGCAATCGCCCGCCGCGTAAATGTGCGGTGCCGTCGTCTGCATTTGCGGCGTGGTGACGATGCGCAAGTAATCGGTCGCAACACCCGCTTTTTCCAAATCGAGGCTGGCTGTGTTGGGCGACCGCCCGAGCGCAAAGAGAATTTCTTCCGCCACAACTTTTTTGGTTTTTCCCTCGTGCTGGAAGGAAACGCTTTTAAGCCGCCCCTTTTTGGACGCCTCCACCAGCCGGGTATTATTGAAAACCTCCATCCCTTCGCGCCGAAAAACTTTGGCCAGTTCCTCGGCGGCATCGATGTCGAAATCTCGCACCAGATGTTCGCTGCGCTGGATTAAAGTGACTTTAACATCGAGCCGCAAAAAGAATTGCGCAAACTCCACCGCAACAGCGCCACCGCCCAGGACGATCAAGGATTTCGGCAGGCGTTTCAGAGACACCGCATCATCGCTCGTCCAGGCGCCGACGTGCTGCAAATGCGGGAGCGGGGTGGGCGAAGTGCACGAGCCAGTGCTAAGGACAAAGTTCCGGGCGGTGAGCGACTTCCCTCGGTCGAGGACCACCGTGTACGGATCGGTGAAGCGGGCTTTCGCGCGGATGAAATGGAATTTTCCGCTTTTGAGCTGGAGGTGGCGATAATCGGCAAACTCTTTGATCATGGCATCTTTTCGCGCCATGATTTTTTTAAAATCAAACCCGCCCCTCGGAATTTTCAGTCCCAACACCCCGGAATTCCGCGAGAGATGCAACACATCCGCCGCGTAGAGCAACGCTTTCGTCGGCATGCACCCGCGCAGAATACAGAGACCTCCGACCTCTTCGCCTCCCTCAATGACAACGACTTTTAATCCTTCTGCTGCGGCTTTTCGGGCCGCTGCATATCCCCCGCTCCCGCCGCCAATCACCGCCACGTCGTAGTCAAATCGTTTCACGCTGCAAGGATGGAACGCGGGCCGAAAGTTTCAATGCCGAATGTTTTTCAGCGAGAGCTGGCTGTTGACAGAATCGCGCCGCGTTGGATGATTCCGGAATGAGCGAAATTATTTATCCGCGCAGCCCCCGTGAAATCATGTGCGGCTGGGTTTATCTTCCGCGGTTCGTGGACAAGATCAGACTGCATCTGGCGGGAAAGCTGGCTCCGGATTACGCGGAGAATTTCACGAAAGGATTTGACGCGGTCTGGCTCAAGGCGGCGGGCCTGACTGCGGAACAATTCATCGACGCGGTGAAGCATACCGTTACGGATGGCGAAGTGTGCGACTGGGTCTGTAAAAACGTGAAGAAGAGCGACGCGGAGAAATCGGCACTCGGCAGTTTTATCTTAAATCGCGGACGGGAAGGAGACGACGCTGTGAAAGCGCGCTTGAAATTGCGCAAGGAAGAGGCGGGTCTAGCCCATCGCGAGGAGATTCAGACTTTCGTAGATTTCATTGATGCCGACGAAAAGCGATTTTAGTTTCGTGGCAGTTATTGGTCATCTTTTCCCGCGGCATTTGTGACAAAGCTTCGCTTTTGTCCGGGGATGCTGTTCCGTCGGTGGACCGTTCCAATCGCGTTCTTGCCGGTGTATTAAGCAGTGTGAATCGGCGGACGAGTCAAGCTGAACCAACTGCACGTGGCTTAAGGAAAATAGAGAACCCTCACTTCTCCGTTGCCCGCGTGAATTCCCGCCGCTAGCATTTGTCCATGGTTGCACTTGAGCCAACACCGCCCACAAAAATAATCTACGCCCGCAATGACGGCCGCACCGCCGATGAGTTGCGAGCGATCCGGTTTCAAAACCACATCGCGCCCTACGCTACTGGCTCAACCTTGATCGAGTGGGGGTTGACCCGCGTGATTTGCGGCGTGACGGTCGAAGACAGCGTCCCGCGCTGGATGAAGGATCAAGGGGTAACTGGAGGTTGGATCACCGCCGAGTATTCCATGCTCCCGTATTCGACGCTGACTCGGAAATCCCGCGATAGCACCAAGGGAAAAATCGACGGGCGCTCGCAGGAAATCCAGCGACTGATCGGCCGGGCGATGCGGGCGAGCATCGACCTGGAAAAGCTCGGCTCGCGCACGGTCTGGGTGGATTGCGATGTCTTGCAGGCCGACGGCGGCACGCGCACCGCAGCAATCACCGGCTCTTATGTCGCGCTCCAGCTGGCCATCCGCAAATTGCTGGGCGAAGGAAAATTGAAAACCGATCCAACCATTCATCCGGTGGCGGCGGTGAGCGTGGGAATTGTCAATCGCGAGGCGCTGCTTGACCTTTGTTATGTCGAGGATGTTGCCGCGCAAGTGGACATGAATTTCGTGATGAACGGCGCTGGGGAGTTTATCGAAATGCAAGGCACGGGCGAGGAAAGCACTTTCAGCGAAGGGGAGTTGGCCTCGATGCTGGCGCTGGGCAAAACGGGCATCAAGCAACTGCTCGAATTGCAAAAAGAAGTCATCGGCGCCGCTTGAATTTCCGCATCCAGCCAAGATGTCTCCCACGCAGCTTTTTCTATTGCGACACGGCGAAGTCGAGTCGTGCTACCATCGTGTCTTCGGAGGTCGAATTGACATGGATCTCTCTCCACAAGGTCATCTGCAAGCAGCCGCATTGGCCAATTATTTGAAAGACAAAACGCTGGACGCGATTTATTGCAGCCCGATGAAACGAGCGCAGCAAACTCTCGCGCCACTCCTCGATCACCATCAGCTTGCGCCAATCACAATTCCGGATTTATGCGAGGTCCACTTCGGGGATTGGACAGGCCTGGGCTGGCAGGAGGTTCACGACAAATTTCAGGTCAGCGCGTTTCAATGGCTCGAGATGCTGGAGCAAGCCGCCGTGCCGAATGGAGAATGTAGCCGAACGTTTCGCAGCCGCATTGAGCCGTGTGTGACTGGCATCCTTGAACAACACGCCGGGAAAAGCGTGGCAATTGTTTGTCATGGCGGAGTCATTCGCATGATTCTCTCCATCCTGCTGGACCTCCCGCTGCCCAAACTTGCTCACTTCGATGTGGAATACGCCAGCGTGACCCGCGTCCATCACGCCCCGGGCAAAACCGAGGTTCAACTCCTCAACTTCACGCCTTGGCGCGACCTCGCGTGACCCAATCTGTTTTCCAACTTTCGGTCTCCATCCGTGAAAACGCGGAGGAAAAAATTTCTTTGCTCTTCCAGGATTTATTCGGCCGTGCGCCAACGATTTACACCGATGCTGATACACGCAAAACCACCGCCTCGATCTTCCTCGAAAAAAAATCCGATTGGAGCCGGTCAATGAAAACACGATTCCAATCCGGCTTGGAATTGCTCCGTGCCTCGGGAATTCAATTTGTCCCGGGAAAGTTCCAATTTAAAAAGCTCCAGCGTCAGGATTGGGCCGAATCCTGGAAAAAACATTTCAAGCCGATCAAGGTCGGCAAAACCCTTTTGATCAAACCCAGCTGGAGCCGGGTTCAACCGGGAAAAGACCAAGCCTGCGTGATTCTCGATCCAGGATTGAGCTTCGGCACCGGTCAACACGCCACCACTTTATTTTGCCTGGAGCAAATCGCCCGATGCCGCCGCACGGAACAGACCCAATCCTTTTTGGATATGGGCACCGGGTCGGGCATCCTGGCAATTTCTGCGGCAAAGCTCGGTTACAGCCGGATTGAAGCGTTTGATCTTGATCCGGAATCGGTTCGAGTCAGCCGCAACAACGCCGAAGAAAACAAGGTCGCTGATCGCGTGCGACCGATGCGTCGCGACTTAACGAAGCTCCCATTGCGGACTAAAATCCGGTTCGACGTGATCTGCGCAAATTTGATTTATGATTTACTGATCGAGGAGCGGGAGCGAATCGTCAATCGCCTCGCACCGAAGGGGTCGCTCATCCTGGCGGGAATTCTTCAAACCCAGTTCCCGAAGGTAAAAGTGGCGTTTGAAGCGATGGGAATGAAACTTGATCGCACCAAAAAGGGAAAGGAGTGGCAGTCCGGGCGGTTCGTTTTTGAGCCGGAAGTTCGAGAAGAAATGGTTTTGAAATTACATTGAACACAGTCTAGTTTGGCGACGTCTGAAATGTGTTGGGCGACGTTTGTCGCAGAAAGGAATAAGTATGACCAAGACGTTGGACTTGATCGCTGAAACCATCCGTGATCCCAAACACCCCTTCCGGCAGGTTGATAACCGGCCACAAAAACCTCAAAAACATCGTTATGAAAGACGAAAGGTCAAAGAGATCATTCGTCTGGGCGATTGGACCGAATCGCCAGCCTAGTCCGTCGAGATCGCGACAAATTTAGAGCGAGCTGGTCAGCACAGCGATGCCAGCTCCAGCCGCAATCGCCAGCATCTTCAGGCGGTTGAAACGGTGTTCGTCACTGCTCTCGAAAAGGATTGTCGTCGAGATGTGCAGGAAGATTCCAATCACCACGGCCATCAGTTCGTGACTGTATTTCGAAAGGTCACCGGCAACATCGCTTAGACCCGCGCCGAGGGGCGACATTATCGCGAACACCAGCATCCAAACGAGAGCTTTGCCTTGCGCTACTCCGTTGTGCATTAGCATCGTGAGAAGAACGACCGAGACGGGAATATTATGAATGATGATTCCCGCCAGCAGCATATGACGTGAATGTTCATTGCCGAGATGCCCGCCCAGCGGCAATCCCTCGATGAAAGAGTGAACGCACAAGCCGAACATCATCCCGAGCGGAATCGTTCCCGAATGGTCATGGTGATGCGCGTGCCCGTGTTCAATTCCCTGGGAAAAAAACTCGAGGAGGAGCTGGACAAAAAAACCCGCAAGCACGAGCAGGCCGATGGAAAACCCGGAATCCTTTCGAACCAGAAGCGCAGGAGCAACGGTGGAAGCGCCATAGGCTTCGGGCAGCAAATGGAGAACCGTGATCGTAAAGATGTAGGCGCCAGCGAACGAGATGAGGACTTTGATCTTTCGTTTGTCCTCGGGGCGGAAGATGAGAACTATGGCGACACCAATCGCGACGGACAAAAACAAAAGGAAATAAGTCGTCATGTTGGGCGCGCCCCAGATTGCACAGGTTCAAGCGGTTGGGAAATCTCTTTTTGCCGCGACAGAGAAATCCGGGTCCCCGCGTAAACAAAAAAACTCCGCCTTCGAAAAGTTCAAAGGCGGAGCGGGGGATTTCAGAATTATTTCATCAACAACATCTGTCGAGCGCGTTTGATGGAACGGTTCAATTGACGTTGATAATGAGAAGGCAAACCGGTATATTTGCGGGGGAGAATGCGGCCCTGGTCTGTCACAAACTGCTTGAGCAGGTTGACGTTTTTGAAATCAAGCGCGTCAAACGTGAAATCAATCTTTGGCTTGGGGCGGGGCGTTCGGGTTTCGGAAGTGCCGCCCTTGCCGCGGGTCGGCTTATCTTTGTGTGTTTTGCGTGGCATAAAAAATTATTTAATCTCCCGGTGGAGGGTATGGCGGCGGAGGAAAGGATTGTATTTCCTGATCTCCAGCTTTTCCGTCTGCAGTTTTTTGTTCCGCGTGGTCGTGTAGCGCGAAGGCGCCTTGCCTTCTTTGCGCGCTTCGGAACATTCAATCGTGATTATTTCTCTTGCCATAAATTACTCTTTTTCTTTGGTGGGTTTCTCTTCCGCGTCCTCGTCTTCTTCGACTTCTACCCCGCCGGCACTGTCCACTGAACCGAGAACACCGAGACGGCGTTGCCGAAGCGCGCCGTCCTTTTCTAATTGTGCCTGCGCCTCCACCGTAAAGCGAGTCCAAGGAATGGCGTCGAGGCGAATCCGGGGAATGGGTTTGCCCGTCAACTCGCAAACGCCATAGGTGTTTCGCTCGATTCTCTTCAACGCTTCTTCGATCTCGTAAATCGCGTCCTGATCCGAGGAAAGCAGACTCAAAGCGAAATCCCGATCAAAATTGTCCGTGCCAGAATCCGCCATGTGCAAACTGTAGCTCGACATTTCTTCGGCAGATTCCTTGGCCAAGCCGCTCATCTGCAGCAATAGCCGCTCGCGCAACTCCAACAGGTTTTCGTAATAGCCCGTCCATTCGGCCTTTACCTTGAGGTGACCGTTCACCATCGGTTTGCCGGTGCCAGTGCCGAGGATGGATGCTGCAGTGGCAGCGGAGGGCGATTTGCCCGGACGACGCTCCGACTGGGCCGCGGGCTTTTTTTTCGCTTCGACTTTAGTTGATTTCTTCGTTGTCACAGCAAATTAACTTTTCAATTAGAATTCAATTCTCCCCAACCCACCCTTTTTTCAGAATTCGAGAGTGCGCGAATGTAACAAAGGAAAATCAATTTGCCACAAGAATCTTAAAAAATCTCCGGTCTTAAAATTCTATTCGCGTGGCCGCACCCAGGAACCGGAAGACCGGCCCACAAAGTATAGGAGAAAAGGGATTTTGCAAAAAATCTTCCAGGACTTTGGTGAACCCAATTCCACTTTGACTTCCAGAGCCCGCGCGACTATCTACCGGCCATGAATTCAACGATGCGGAAATGGCTGGCCACCGTTGTGATTATTCTCGCGTTTTCTCTCCGTGCGCCTGCTGCGCAAGACATTGTCCGCGTCGCCACTTACAATCTGGAGAATTATCTGGATGACCCGGCCGGAACGCGACCCGCAAAATCTTCTGAGGCAAAGGCAAAAATTCGCGAAGGTATTCTCGCCTTGCAACCCGATGTGATTGCACTCCAGGAAATGGGGAACACCAACGCACTTCTCGAACTTCGCTCTTCGCTGAATGCAGCCGGCCTGAACTTCCCGCATTGGGAACATGTCTCGGGATTCGACACCAATATTCACGTCGCGATCCTCAGTAAGTTTCCCTTTACCGCAAGGCGACCCCACACGAACGACACCTTCCTTTTGAGCGGGCGCCGCTTTCGGGTCAGCCGCGGCTTCGCCGAGGTCGATATTGAAGTCAGTCCGACTTACTCATTCACGTTGATCACGGCGCACTTGAAATCGCGCCGCCCGGTTCCGGAGGCGGACGAGGCGGATTGGCGGGAGCAGGAAGCGGTCAAGCTGCGCGAGGCGATTGAAAGCCGGTTCGCGGCGAACCCCAACGCGAATTTAATTGTCGTCGGCGATTTCAACGATACCAAGGATGCGCGCTCGACCCGGATGGTCCTTGGCCGCGGAAAGACCGGGATGTTTGACACACGACCGGAGGAGAAAAACGGTGATAATCAACCCAATCCGATTGCTCATTTCGAGCCAAGAAATATCACGTGGACGCATTATTACGGGAAAGAGGATTCCTACAGCCGGATTGATTATATTCTGATCAGCAACGGCATGAAACGGGAATGGTTGCCCGAAGAAACTTTTATTCTGCGCATTCCCAATTGGGGCGTCGGTTCTGACCATCGCCCACTTGTCGCGGGATTCACCGCTGAAAATAAATAAATCCCCTGCGTTGCCGTTCGTCAGTCCACTTGCAGAATTCTATAAAACCGTTGTGGATTTGCCGTGAGACTTTCTTCAATGGAAAGAATTGCGTTCGTCGCGGTAATGGGATTCCCCCAATCGCTCCAAATCGCGTCCTGTAAATCGCTCTTGAACTGGATGCGGTACGTTTTACCGGGAAACGTCTGCCACCGGAAGGAAACTTGCCCGTCGGCGGAAGGAATAATCGCCGCGATTTGCGGCGGCGGGATAACGACAATCTGAAACGTCACAACGTTGCTCAACGTTGGGCTCCCGTTGTCGGCGACGAAAAGCGTGATTCGGTTTGTGAGCAAAATCGCGGAGGCAGGTGTAGACCAGGTAAAAAGGCCGGAAGCAGAATCCACGGACGCGCCTGGCAAAGTAGCCAAACTCAGGCCGAAGCTTAATATGTCGCCATCATTTTGGTCGGTTGCCGCATTCGAAATGCTCAGCACCGATCCGGCGTTCACGACATGGTCTGGAACGACCGAGAGCACCGGTGCCGCATTCACGGACAAAGTCGCACTTGCGCTTTCAACGGTGCCCGCTCTGTTACTCAGGACAACGGAGTAATTTCCCGCGTCGCTCAATTGAGCCGTCTGGATTACCAGGAAAAAATTTGTGGCTCCGGCGATCGGCGATCCCCAGGACAGCCATTGGTAACGGACGGGCGATCCATTTTCCGCAATCACGCTAAACATCGCATTGCTGCCGACAGCGACCCCGAGGCCTTGCGGTTGCGAAGCAAAAGAGGGAGGAATTGCCGACGAAGTGTCGAAGTCGGCATTCGCAACGTTCGGCCCCACGGAAATGGGAGTGGAATAGGTGGGATACGCAAAATTGTAGCCGTCCAGTTGAGCGGCCACTGTGAAGGTGCCCGCGATCAGTCCGGCCAGCATGTAAGTACCATCGCTATCCGTGTAGGTCGATCGGGACGCGGACGCAAAAACCCGCACGCCCTCGATTGGAACATCATTGGTTGTCACCCGACCGCTAATGCGAAACGTGGACGGCGAACCCACTCGCACCAGCACTGAGTCGCTGGCGACGCCGCCCTTCATGTCGCTGACCGTGCAACGCACGACAAATTCCCCGGTGCTCCAGCTTTTGCTCGCCGCCGTTCCATTCGTCCCGAAACTCCCATCGCCGAAATCCCAATAGTAAGCGAGCGCATCGCCATTATTGTCATTGGCGCTCGCTGAGAAATTCACGACGGCTGAGGATGCAACATTGGTCGCGCTGGCCAGAATCAAAATCGTAGGCTCAACATTGGTGGAAAATGTTCCCCTATTGATGACCAC
>JBDSIW010000260.1:0-3183 GCA_039917795.1 Verrucomicrobiota bacterium
GCGCGACTTCCTCCATGATGACCGCGTTGGCAAATGGTTCCACCGCCATTGTCCCGGTCACGGAAATAGCCGAGGCCGTGGCGTTGCGTGAAAAGAATCCTGATTGGCTGCTCGCGGGGGAGCGCGAGGGACTGCGGATTGGCCCGGAGCAAACCGGTTCGGTCGATTTTGATTTAGGAAATTCGCCGCGCGAATTCACGCCGGAGAAAGTTCGCGGCAAAACCATTGCCATGACGACGACGAATGGCACCCGTGCATTGCAAGCGTGCGCGGGCGCAAAAGTCGTTTTGATCGGTTCATTTCTGGCGCTTCGACCGATCGCCAATTGGATCATCAAGGAACCTCCGTGCAATTTGGTTTTGGTTTGCAGCGGCACTTTTGAGCAGGCTGCCCTGGAAGATACTTTGGCAGCGGGCGCTCTCTGCGAAAAGATTTGGGTCCATTACGCCGGAGGGTTGGTGTCCGACGCGGCGGAAATCGCGCGGCGCATTTATCCTCTGATGCAAATGGATTTGATTGGGGCGATGAACCACGCGCGCAACGGGAAAAAGCTTCTGTCCAATGCTGCATTGCGCAGCGACGTCTGGTTTTGTCTCCAGCGCGAGACGCTGAACTTTCTTGCGCAGTTCAAAGATGGCCATGTCCGGAAGATCGAGAGCGAGATCAAAACTCCAGCCGATTGAACTGACGACGGCAAATGTTTCGTCGCGCAGGCGGGATGATTACAAACCTTGATAGATCATTTCGAGGGAGAGCAGCGCATAACTCGTCACTAGCGCCGGGTCTTTTTCCCACCAGCGCCCGTTTTCGTTCGCCCAGGAACCGTCGCGCTTCTGCAAGTTGATCAACTTCATCGCGACATCCTTCCGCCAATTGATTGTCTTTCCGTCGCGCAGTTCAACCTGGTCCACGCCGGAGGCAGAAAGCGCTTTCGTCATCAGGTTCAGGTAATAAAAATAGCCTTGTGCACCCAGCCCGGGATTTTCTTCGAGCGAAAAATTCTTAGCCAGCCAGTCCGTGACCGCTGTGACGCGCGGATCGTCGCGTTTCAAATCGGCATAAATATAACTGAGCAAACCGCCATAGCTGATGCTGCCGTAGGAGCGCAGCGCCACTTTGCCGACGGCATTCGTCTCGAAGCCCGCCTTGCTTTCGCCCGGCTCGTAAAAAAACCCGCCGTCACCGGAAGTTGGAATCCGCGCCCCGGCGCCGTCCTTGGCAGATCGAGAGTTCGACTGCAATGCTGCTTTGTCGCCCGGCAAATTTTGGCAGCTTTGCAAGAAATTCAACACGGCTTTCCAATTCAAGTCTTTCGAGCCCGCGAGATTCTTGTCCGTGTCGAAATCTTTGCTGTAATATAACGCCTCCAGTGCGGTCAGCGTGTTGTTCATATCGGAATGGTCCCCCTTGCTGCCGTAACCAATTCCGCCGTCAAACGGGCTGTCAATTTTGCCTTTTTCACCCAGGTCGATTTGCTGGCCTACGAGCCACTGTCGCGCGCGCCGAATGGTTGAGGCGTATTCCGGCATCCCGGAAGAAACCAGGGCCAGCAAAGAAAGCGAAGTGTTGTAGTTCTGAAGTTCCTTCCGATAAATCCCGCCGTCGGGTTGAACATTGGCGATGAGAAATGCGTAGCCCTTTTTAACAGACGTCGGCCAATTGGTTTTGTAGCGGCCGGTGGGCTCGCCCATGAAGGCGTGCAACGCGAGCGCTGTCGTTCCCGGATGGTCTGCCGTGTACCAGAACCCATTCGTGTCTTGATTTTTCGTCATCCAGGAAATTCCTCGGTCGATGGAGTGCTGAACCTCATTTCGAAAAGAGACGTCGGTTTTACCAGGGACAGTTCTCGAAAATTTTGCCTCAGCCGAGTTTGCGTTGGCCGCGAAAAGACAGAGGAAACACAAAAGTGAAATGGATTTTACGGCTGCTTGCGCCGCTCCCGGCGGGGAGTTCTTTGCAAGCGGACCCCCTGTGAGCAGGGACCGGCGCGCCCAATTTTTAAATACAATCTTTAAACGCGAATGGTCAGTCTTCATTTTGGGTCGTGGGGAATTTTTTTGGCGGATTCCATTTTGAACGTTACTTCCACTTTTGAATTCACGGGCGAGATGGTGTTGGTATTGACGAACCAGATTTCGTCATTGTCGCGGTCAACCTGCCGGCTGTTCGCCAGCGCCAGTGGATCGGTAATGATGGAAACAATTGATCCGTCCCGTTGAGCAATAAAAGTTCCGTCCACCACTTTGGAGCCGTTGTAAATCCAGCCCTCTGGTTTCATCGGCAGTTTGGTTTTGTCGTTGAAAACCAATTCCTCCGCACTGACCGGTTCCGGGTTTTCGGCAATCGAACGAATTGCGATTTCAATTTTTTCTCCGCAGATGTTGGTTCCGAACGCATTGGTCGCGACTCGTGCCCCAAGGAAAAGCATCGCGATGTGAATTTGCGCCGGATCAACTTCTGTCTTCAACACGCTCTCGTGAAGTTTCCCGGTTCCCGTCACCAACAGATATTCTACCAGGCCGTTTGTCATATTGATCGAGGCGGGAAATTGAACCGTTTTTTGTTTCACGTTCAAGCGCACCCGCCCGATCTGAAAAACTCCGGGGGATAATTCCTTCAAAGGCGAGGTTGGGGATTGAGCAGGAGAGTGAATCGAAATCATCAGAAACAGAATCCAGAAAACCACATTGCAATAAAAAAAATCGGCCCTCATTCCAGTGCATTCAAGCTAGGGCAGGGGTCGATCAATGCAAACGGGAAAGCTCGCAACCTCCTTGAACCGAAACGGGCGGAATTCGTTTGCGGATGGGAAATGCGGTGTTTAGCGTTTCGGCGGCGTTGGTGAAACCCCTTTGAGATTTTCAAAAAACTATGAATAGCGTCCCTCTCGCTGCAGATGAATTGACCAAACTGGTGTCTGGATTGCATAAGCTGGCCCATAATCTTTGGTGGACTTGGAACCAGGGCGCGCAGGAAATTTTCCAGGAGCTTTCGCCGCGCGGTTGGCAGAATCTTTACCATAATGGCGTCGCGGTGTTGCACGAGGTTTCCGAATACGAATTGCGCGTTCGCCTGCAAGACCCGGAATTTGCCGGTCGCGTCTCGGAAGTGCTGCGCGACTTCGAGATCTACATGAACGAGCCGAGCACCTGGGCGCACCAAAACGCCGCGGCTTTGCAGAAG
>JBDSIW010000261.1:0-3757 GCA_039917795.1 Verrucomicrobiota bacterium
TTGCGCCCGGCGCTACGGCCTCACTAAAGGTTCCGAGCATGTTGCCCGTCGAAGTCCAAACGGGATTGCTTAAGCTCGGCGAAGATTCAAGAACTCCCCCGTTGTTCCATTTAATTGTGACCACACCACCAGTCGCAGATACGCTTGCAATGATCGGGGCTGGGGAGGAGGGGGCGATGTCATAGAACGCGATGTTGTCCAAACCCCATTCCCATCCACACGAGCCATAATGGGTAAAACGAAGCCGAACCTGGCTCTTCTTGCTCGCATCTGGCAGGCGGATTGCTTCAACCTTGCGGGCAGCCACCTGGTCGTTTCGTTCTGCGATGAACGGTGCCAACGCGGATGAGATGGGCGTAGCGAGAACATCCCCAAACTTCTGACCGAGCGACCCGACGCTGATAAAGTCCCGAGTCGTGGGATCTTGAATCACAGGAAATTTGGCAACATCGGCCCAAACATTGGTCATCATCTTAACAGCGTCATAGCTACCGTCTGAATTCAGGAAATGGGTAGCTGAGTTTTGCAGGATCAGGGCGGGAAGCCAAGTCACACCATTGTTAGTGGAGTATTCAAGGGCATTCTGTTCGTGGTTTCCCGAAAGTCTGCTCCCGCTCGAAAAAGTCAAAACGGGATTGGTGACGGTTGAAAGATTGAATGGAGCGCTGATCGCAATTTGAATTTGAGGAGCGTAATCATTCGGCTGGTTTACCCCACCGATCGATACACGTCGCGCGCGCCCGTCAGACGCGGCAAAGATAAGGTTATTGGACATCCAATTATTTGCGTCAATTAATGGGTTCCCGTTAATCGTTTGGGCCTTGTAATTGTCCAGCACCTCGTCTTCGAGGGGAAACACAGTTGTGGTGGTGATCATAACCCAATTTACGAACGGATCATTGGCCACATCTGAAAGGTCCCAAACCCCAAATCCCGCAGGGGGGGTTACTTCCAACCAAGTATGGTTGGTCGCGGTCCAACCGGGTGGCAGGGTGGTTGCAGGACTCGTAGCCTCAGCGTATGAATCGAAGTTTTCGCCTGCAACCTTGCTGGATGGCAGCAGAAGGTTTTCAAGATTTCTGAAAGCCCATTGGTTGGTACGCAAAATCGTTCCTGTCTCATTCCGGAAAGTCAGCATGGCCGTGTGACCCTCCCCGGTAACATGCATTCCTGGAAGGACGCCCGTATCGACAGTGACGAGGCTGCCAATCTTACTCACAGTGAGCGTTGCGGGATTTCCATCGATTGACAAAGTGATGTTGTTCGTATTCACCGCCGTTGATCCGTCGCCCAACACGACCGTCACGCTTCGAGAGGACCGCTCCGTTTGCCGGGGAACGGGTTCCGGAGACACGACTTTGACATACGGATTGACTGCTCCGACAGCTGAGCGATAGGCGGGCAAACCACCCCCCGCGATGTCGTTGATCAGCACCCTTGTGTTTGTGAAGGTTGAATCGGTTGCGAACCATTCTACGTGGGAGCCGCCCGAACCGTTCGCCCAAAGCGCACGAAAAGGATAGGTGCCAGCCCCGCCTGCGGGGACGATAAATGAGAAGGGCATTTCGCCAGCCCCGCCCTGCCGCAAAGCAAGGGTAACTCTTCCAAATACGTCCTGTGGATTTGGGCCGACCTGAACTTTGGTGCTGTCGTCCGCCACCATGTTCATGAAATTTGTCCCAGCAGGAAGCGTGATGTAGGTCAGGATTTCAGCATTTTGTCCATCGGTATTGCCGTCGGTCGTGCCGGGTTCCAGTTCGTCACCAGGAAAAAATCCATTGTTGCCAAAGCCGGTTTTATCCAAATTGATGACGTTCGTGATTTCGAAATACAACGAGCCATTTGCAGGATTAGCAGGAACCGCTGCTGCGCTGGCCGCACCAATGGCGTTCGGGTCGCCAAGATTGTCGAGCAACGCTCCTGTTCCGTCTGTAAGCAATCCCGCCAAGGCAGTCTCGGTCCGGGAGTCGGTGTTGGGTCGAGTGACATTATTTTGAAAATATCTCCATTGAAAACCTGGTTTCGTCGTGTCCGGAGTGACCCGCCAAGCCGGATCCAGGGTGACTTGCGCCTGCGACGTGCCGCTACAAAGAGCAACCGCCGCAAGAACCAATCCCAGCGAACATTGCACAGAAGTTCGATTCAACAAGGCTCGGATTAAGAGAAACTGTCGCTTTTTAGTATTCATGTTTTTGGGGAGTAGCTGATCTTTGGATTTCGTTTGCATAATGGGATTGGCCTTTTTTAAACATCTCCGGGACGAAGTCAAGCGTCGCTTCGGAGAATAAATTTCGGAGGTGAGGAAATGAACTTTAGCAGCACAGACGTATTACGCCGCTCCACTCGTCCATACCCAGAGAACAAATTCATTTTGAAAATCCCTCTCAATTCCTCAGTAATGAATTTCCATTCACGGATAAGAACCGCGGACAACGCGATACAATCTTTTGGGGCCGGCAAGGGTGTCAACGCGCACCATCGAAGTATCAGTAGCTTGAACAAATCCGATTGAATCATCTTCGAAATCTTCGCGGGCATCCGAGGCGGATTGCAGCTTGTAGAAAAATCCGCGCACGGTATCAAATTTCACTTCACAACCGGTGGGCGTTAACGGCCGAATGGAAAGCGCAAAGGGAACATACGCGATCGATCCGTCGAAATATTTTTGAGCGAGAGTCCACGCCCCTTTCCCACACTGTGAGCCAGTGCGACGGCCGGTAAAATCATCCACTGAAGGATGGATGCCGCCAAAAATTCGGGACATCCCCGCCTGATCGGCCGCGTCGAAATAGGTGGCACACTGCAGCTGGACTGGTTGGCTTGGCCCGCTCTCAAACGTAAGTCCAGTCGCAGTGTTCGCGATCGCGGTATCAGCGACGAATAGCCCCCCCGGAAAATAAGGCGAACCGGTTATGGCCGTGAGGACTTCAGCCGCAGAACGACTGAAGGCGCTATGCCCGGAGACGTACCCCGGAAACGCCGGAGTGACAAAGGTCGCTTTCTGGTACGGAATCCAACTGTCGGCGCGGATCCATTTTACTCCGTTGTATGGTGTGGTGGTGTTGGTGGAAGTTCCTGGCCAGCTCAAGATAGCAATTTTCCCGACGGCCAAGCCCGCGTGCCGACCTGAAGCAATCGTGTTGGTGGTGACCAACTCGATAAGATCCGCGATCAACGGGAGCCCATTGGTGTGGTATGAGGGACTTTGCGGGGCGCTTGATTGACCGAGGCCGCCCATGTAGCGGACGGCGCTGATCGGTCGCCACCCATCATAGTAACGTTTGAGCGACCACGCGGCGCAAGCGGCATCATGGACGGCGGCGTTCAGTGCGAAATACAGTTTCACATCCCACTCTAAATCGTCCAACAGCGGCCCGGTCCCGCCGATCCGTTTGACGAAGTTCGTATCGTCGCTGACCGAGTTGGCGATCACATTCCAGTGACCGGGCGGCGTTTCGGAACTTGGCCCGTCAGCCCAGAACTCCGCTAGCACGCGAGCGAAGTCCCCGCGCTTGGCCAAATTGGGCGGGTACGGAAGTCCCGTGACCGGGTTAACGAAGTGACCAGTGCCGTCGTTTTCGCCAAGCGTGTTGTTTCCAAAAGCAGCTGGAGAAATATCGATGACCGCACCGTCGTCTGGAGTCAGCAGGCTGCTTTTGCGAATCATTTCCACGACATTGGCTCTGAATTCTGCATCACCCGCTCCGCCAAGTTGCGGAGGCGGACCAGCAAGATCAATCCAAGGTAAAGTTGAATT
>JBDSIW010000262.1:0-3345 GCA_039917795.1 Verrucomicrobiota bacterium
AAAGACTTGAAGCGCGGCATCCTCAGCACCAACGAGCTTGTCGCCCTCGCGGTGATTGCGTCGTTTGCTTCCGGCAATTATCAGGAAGCGGGCGTTGTCGCATTTTTCATGTTGCTCGGGGAAATCATCGAGACGCGCACCGCGGATGGCGCGCGCGCCTCGATTGAATCGCTCATCAAATTGACCCCGACCAAGGCGCGACGACTGACCGCGAGCGGGGAAGAGGAAGTGGCCACGAAAGATTTGGCCATCGGGGATATGATCCGCATTCGCCCCGGCGACAACGTTGCCGCTGACGGCGTGATCATAAAGGGACAGGGAACCTTCAACCAGGCCACCATCACTGGTGAATCGCTCCCGGTGGACAAAAAAACGGGCGATGAAGTTTTCGCCGGAACCCAAAATCTCACCGGCGTTTTGGAAATTAAAGTGAGCCACGCCGGCGAAGACACCACGCTGGGCAAAGTGCGCGAATTAATCCTGGCGGCGGAGAAAACAAAATTGCCGATCATGCGGATCGTCGATCAATACATGGGATTCTACACGCCGCTCGTGTTGTTGATTGCGGCGCTCGTGTGGGTGGTGACCAAGGATTTAAGCCGCGTGATTTCTGTCTGCGTTGTGGCATGTCCGTGCGCTTTTATTCTCGCGACCCCCACGGCGATGGTTGCCGCGCTTTCCGCTGCGGCGCGGCTGGGAATTCTGATCAAGAACGTCGCGGATATTGAACTCGCCGCGAAGATCAACGCATTCGTTTTTGATAAAACCGGGACCCTCACGACCGGCAAGCTGGCGGTCAGCCGTCTGTCGCCCCTCGGCGAAACAGCCCCGGCGGAACTACTCCGCATCGCTGCCACGGCCGAAAAGTATAGCAACCATCCCACCGCCAAGGCTCTGGCGCAGCTGGCGAGCGAGGCGGGAGTTCCGCTGCCCGAGCCAGTCAATTTTTCTGAAACTGCCGGGCTTGGGATCAAGGCCGAAGTGGACGGGGCGGCGGTGGTTATCGGCCGCGCCCAATGGCTGAAGGACAACGGCGTCACTGGAGATTTTACCAGCTCCGTCGATTTGAAAGAGGCCGAAGGCTTCAGCCTGATTTACGTCGCGCGCAACAAGCAATGCATCGGTTGGGTCGGTTTGCAGGATGAGACGCGTCTTGAAGCAAGTGATTCGTTGGTGCAGCTAAAACAGGCCGGCGTCCGGCGCATCGCCATGGTCAGCGGCGACCGCCAACCTGTCGCGGCCCGAGTTGCGCGCGAAATCGGCTGCGAAGAAGTGGTGGCCGAATGCCTCCCGCAAAACAAAGTGGAATTTGTGAAGGCGATGAAAGCCAAAGGTTATCGCGTGGCGGTGGTGGGCGATGGTGTAAATGACGCGCCCGCGCTGGCGGCGGGAGACATCGGCATTGCCATGGGCGCCGCCGGAAGCGAGGCCGCCATCCATAGTGCGACGATTGCCCTGATGAATAACGATCTGCGACGGTTGCCTTTCCTGATCAAGCTGTCCCGGCAAACCCGCGCGGTAATTAACCAGAATTTCCTGATTGGAATCTTATTCGTCATCGGCGGCCTGGTGCTGGCGGCGTTCGGCTACATTCCACCCATCCTTGCGGCGCTGATGCATGTGGTGGGTTCGCTGATCGTCGTCTTCAACAGCTTTCGATTAGTGCGGCAGGGCGAAGAGTTGGAGCCGTATCAAGCGGTCGCTGCTGAACCGCACGATCACGATGATAAAACGAGGCCGGTGGAATTAAAGCCGAAACTAGCGTAAACAAGCCGTTCTGTTATCATTTTTCACAGGAGTGCGATTCAGGTTATCGATGAAATCAAAAGCCTTCCGCGCAACGAGCAGGAAGTCATTATTGCTTTTGTGGAAAAACTTCGGAGCGAAATTTCTTCGGAACCTAAAAAAGCGCGCTACATGGATCCAGCCAAAGCGAAAGCGATCAGCGAAAAAATCTTTACTGATCATTCCGAGTTATTTCGGAAGCTGGCGCAATAGTTGTGGAATAGCCGGAATTTTTAACTCGGAAAATCATCGAACAATTGCACGCTGATTCGCTTCACAAGTTTGGCGGTTTAACAGGTATTCGGGATGAGGGAATGATTTTGTCAGCTTTAGGGTCGGCGGAGAATACATGGCTTTATGGAATCGGAAATTTGTTTGAGGTGGCGGCCAGTTACGCATTTCACATTGCGGAAGCCCAAGCATTTGTAGATGGAAATAAGCGCGCCGCAGTTGCTGCGGCAATGACCTTTTTGACTGGAAACGGGGTTGAAATCCCGGTCGTTGCTGATGAAGTAATTTACCGGGCGATGATTGCGATTGCGAACAAGACTCTCGACAAGAAAGGTTTGACCGAACTCCTCCGGAACGTTGCCGAAACGAAATAGATTTATGAATTGTTTCTACCATCCCCAAGTTACTGCTCTTGGAATCTGTAGAAACTGTCAAAAAGGACTTTGTGTAGATTGCCTGGTAGATTTGAATAATGGTCTCGCTTGCAAAAACAGATGCGAGAGGGAAGTGACGGAGATCGTTGCGATGATTAATCGAAGCAAAAAAGCCTACGAGGACCAAAGCGATTCTCTATTCGGGGGGGGAATTTTTTGGGGAATAATTGGGGCGATTTCTATATTAATTGGCCTTAATTCACAAACTCCTGATGCCTTTTTCTTTTTTGGATTTGTTTTCATGGTTATGGCTGGTTGGTACTTAATGACGGCCTTCAAAAATCGGAAAATAGTCAAAAATTCTTAACGCATGATCGCTCCGGAGACTCCACAATCAAACCTCAATCCGAAATCGACGGAAAACATCATCGTCGTCCGCGGTCTCAGCAAAGTCTTCAAAGATTTCTGGGGCCGGCCCAAAGCCCGCGCCGTGGACAACGTCGATTTTGAAGTCCGCAGGGGAGAAGTGTTCGGATTGCTCGGCCCGAATGGCTCCGGCAAATCCACCACCGTAAAAATGCTTCTTGGCCTTTTGTATCCGACGAAAGGGCATATCGAAGTGTTTGGACACTCGCCCCGTCACGTCGCCACGAAAGCCCGCATCGGCTATCTGCCCGAGGAATCTTACCTTTACCGCTACTTGAACTCCCGCGAGACCATTAATTTTTTCGGCAACTTGTTTGATCTTTCCACGGCGGATCGCAACAAGCGTTCCGAGGAATTATTGGAAATGGTCGGCTTGAACCAGGTGCGCACCCGCGTGGTGGGCGAATTTTCCAAGGGAATGCAACGCCGCATCGGCCTCGCGCAGGCGCTGATCAATGACCCGGACCTCGTCATTCTAGACGAACCAACCGCCGGGCTTGATCCGATCGGGTGCCGCGAAGTGAAGGAC
>JBDSIW010000263.1:0-3633 GCA_039917795.1 Verrucomicrobiota bacterium
GGATCGAATTTGTGATCGTGACAGCGCGCGCAACCGACAGTGAGCGCTTGCGTGCCGCGCATCACGACATCAATGCGGTCATCAATGATGTCATGGACGACGCCGAGAAATCTTCGGCCTAAGGTGAGATATCCCATTGCTGCGAGAGAATTGAGATCCGCGCCTTCGACCTGGTCTCCTGCGATCTGTAGTTTCAGGAAGCGATCGTATGGCATGTCGCTGTTGAAAGCGGCAATGACCCAATCGCGATAGGCGGCCGAGTGAACGAACTTCGCCTCCTCGCGTCCGCCATAAACGTAGCCCTTTGTGTCCGCAAAGCGCGCGACATCGAGCCAATAGCGACCCCAACGCTCCCCGTAGCGCGGCGAATCGAGCAAACGATCGACGACCTTCGCAAACGCCTGCGACGATTTGTCAGCCAGGAACACGTCCACCTCGTCGGTCGTGGGCGGCAAACCGGTCAGATCAAACGTGACGCGGCGAAGGAGCGTGCGCTTGTCCGCGGGCGGGGCGAACGACAAATCTTTTTCTTCGAGCCTGGCCAAAATAAAATTATCGATGGGGGTCTGGACGCGTTTTTGATTTTTGACGGAAGGCACGGTCGGATTTTTTACTGGCTGAAAAGCCCAGTGTTTTCGCGCTTCGAGATATTTGTCGGCGAGTGGCGTAGCGGCGACGGCGTTGGTGCGCGGATCGGGCGCACCCATGTTCACCCAGGCGACGAGGTCGGCGATTTGCGACTCTTTGAGTTTGCCAACCTTGGAAGGGGGCATTTGAAACTCTTCGTTCTTGTAGCGGACTGCTTCGATCAGGCGGCTCGCTTCGGCCTGTGCGGGAATGATCGCTGGCTTGCCGGATTCCCCGCCCTTCAAGAGGTCCGCTTTGGTGTCGAGGAGAAAGCCGCTTTTTATTTTCTCCGCGTCAGTGCTGTGACACTTATAGCAATGCTCGATGAAGATCGGCCTGACTTTTTTCTCAAAGAAATCAAAGTCATCGGCCCGCGACTTGATGTCGAACCCACTGCCGATGAAACACGCACTCGCGAAGCAGATTGCCGGAAGGATTTTGCGCGAGATCCACAACATAGGATTCCGTGGATCGTAGAGGTTCCCGAGCGTAGTGAGAAGGTGAAAACGAGAGGAGCGCGGATATTCTTCGCGCCAAACTCAGCGTTTCTCATCGCGCATTCGCCGTGTCTTCCGGAAGCGGCTGGCCCTTGGTTTCGGGAAGGAATGGCAACGCAATCAATCCGACAAAAAACACGAGGCTGACCCAGCAACAGGCGTTGCGGAATGCTTCCAGTTTCGCCTCAGGAGTCACCGCGCCCGCCGCCAGTTTGGCCTGAAGCCAGCCCTGGGTGAACGGACCGCTCGCCGCGATGAATCGTCCCACGTTGTAACAAAAACTGGTTCCCGTACTGCGTAACCGCGTTGGAAAAAGTTCCGGCAAATAAATTGCGAAACCCGCAAACAATCCAAGCTGGCAAAAACCCATAATCGGAATCAGAACGAAAATATGCCACGGCTGATTGAGCAGTTTGAAGACGGCAACAGTGCTGACGAACGCGCAAACATAAGCGATGGCGAAGATCGGCTTGCGACCGTAATGATGCGCCAGCTTGGTGAACGTGAGCATTCCCAGAAATGCTCCCAGGTTCTGCATGATCATCGTGACACCGGTCCACATCAAACGTTTGCCGGGTAACTGCGCTGCGGGAACGTTTTCTGCCCGCAAAATTTTCCCGATGACATCTCCCACGAGTTCCGGGCTGAAAAATCCGACGCCCCAAAGTCCGACCACCCCCGAAACACAAAGGACCATTCCAAACAAGGCGTGTTTTCGCCAACGCTCTTCGCCAAACATCGACGCATAGGAACCAAACCGGACACCAGTGCGCCGACCCTCCGCGCGAGCAAGCACCCATTTCTCCGGCTCCTTGAGGCGCAGCTGAATGAAAACGCAGAGAAACGCCGGGATGGCTCCAACCAAAAATAAATATTTCCACGAATTGCTCGCGACCGCAATGGCTCCTGAAGTTGTCGATTGAATTTTCGTGATTTCAAAATAGCCAACGGCAATCGCGATCAGTCCTGCGGCAACATTGCCGACGGCAGAAAGCGCTTGAAGCAATCCGAGCGCATGCGGGCGCGCGCGGTCGGGCAATCCATCGGCCACCAGCGCCACCGCCAATCCGAAAACACCACCAACGCCGAGACCAGTGATGAATCGGTAAATGGAAAAATCAACGACGCTTTGGGAAAATGCGGATAGCCCAGTGCAGATGGAATAAAGCAATACTGTCAGAGCAAGCGTGCGCGCGCGCCCGATTTTATCGCCAATCGCGCCAAAAATTAAACCGCCCGTTGCCCAGCCCGCTACAAAAATTGCAGTCGTATTGCCGCCCCATTGCTTAATTGCCTCTGAAGAACTGCCTTCCGGCAAATACTTAGTGATACCAAGAGAGTGTGCTGCAAAAAAACTGACAACTTTATGTAGTAGCGTATCATTTGGTAGCAACGCACCAATTGCTGGATTTCTCGCGATGATAAAAAGCTGCTGATCGAGACAATCGAAGAGCCACGCAAGCGAAGCGACCGCAAAAACGAACCAATGATAACGAGTCAACGTTTTCCACCAGGGAAGATTCTCCGGCGACGCGTCATCGAGTGCATTGACGGGCTTGGCTTGCATCCACGATAGCTACACAGCGCGTCCAGATGAGCCAAGATTTTCTTTCCAATTTTTCAAAAAGGCACCGCGTTGCGCATCAAAAAAAAAAGCCCGTTCTTGAGAACGGGCTTTGCAATTTCTTTTTTTAAAAGGATTATTTCGCAGCTTTCGCTTTTGCGGTTTTCTTGCTGGCAGCTTTTTTCTTTGCCGCCGGCTTCTTTTCCTTCTTCGCTTCGGGAGAATCCTTGCTTTCTACCGCAGGCGTTTCAGTCTTGGCGGGAGTCGGCTCGCTCACCGGGACATCAACCCACTCGAGAATCGCCAGCTTGGCGGCATCGCCCTGTCGCTGGTGCAATTTGATGATCCGCGTGTAGCCGCCACGACGATCCTTCTGGGTCGGCGCAATTTCGTTGAAAAGAATTTTCACCGCATCCTCCTGCCGCAAACGCGCGGCGGCGAGCCGGCGATCGTGGAGGGTTCCGCTCTTGCCGAGCGTGACCATCTTTTCCGCGACCGAACGCGCGGCCTTGGCTTTGGCCAGCGTGGTTTCGATTCGTTTGTGAATGATCAGGCTGCACACCATGTTGGCCAGCATCATATTTCGATGCGTGCCGGTGCGTCCTAATTTCGCTGTTCGTTTAAGGTGGCGCATAAATTATTCTCCGGTCGATTCCTTCGGGGCTTCCAGCAAGGTCGGGTCGATATTCATCCCGAGAGAGAGTTGGAGCGACTGCAATTTGTCTTTGATTTCGTTGAGCGACTTCTTTCCGAAGTTGCGATACTTAAGCATTTCGGCTTCCGTCTTCATCGCGAGCTGACCCACAGTCGTGATGTTTGCGTTGTTCAGGCAGTTCGCCGCACGGACGCTCAATTCGATTTCGTTGACGCTCATGTTGAGCAGCTTCCTCATGCGGGACTTCTCGTCGTCCTGCTTGTCAGCCACTTCTTCAAACTCCACCGCGT
>JBDSIW010000264.1:0-2783 GCA_039917795.1 Verrucomicrobiota bacterium
ACTCCGGCAACTGGTGATGGCTTCGTAATTTTTTGGTTGATGTATTTATGAACGATTCAATCGCCCGTCACAAAAAATTGCTCGAACAATATCCCGACAACGAGCTGGCGCGCTTTAGTCTCGGCAAGGCCTATTTTGACGCAGGACAAATCGCGGAAGCCAACGAACAGTTTGGGAAGGCAATCGCCAAAAAACCCGATTGGATGGTGGTGCGGATTTTAATTGGAAAATGCGAACTGGCGCTGGGCAATCCGGCTGCGGCGAAGATATGCTTCCAACGCGCCAGGCAATTAGCCATTGAGCAAAACCACGAGGGACCCCTCGCGGAAATGGAACAACTCCTCGCCGAACTGGATTAAACCAGAATTGTTTTCAACTTCCTATTTTCATATACCCAGGAAAATTGGAATTTGGGGAAGTAAGGGCTGCGAAGCTGTGAACGGCGGTGCGAATTTCTCCGCCTCCGTCGCACGCGATTGAGCCCCGCTCTCTTTGCCAATGCTATTCATTCGAGGCTGATTTTAATGCCCAACGATTGAAACAAGTTTTTTTATCGTTGGATCTTTTGACTTGTCATCCACAGCCTCAGGGCCAAACGTATTTCCGTCTGGTCAACGTTTCCAAGGAGTTCATGCAAATCCGTAAACCCATCAGGAACTCAATAATTTTATTCCTGTTCATTGTAGGGGTTCCAGTCGCCGTCATCTGTTTTTTATGATGACCCAGAGCAACTCTTCAGGTCCAAAATTTAGTTTCTCCGCCCATCCAAAGGTGCCAAACCTAAATAATTCTTTTCCTTCCTTTGGAATCCCAGTTTTGTAAATCGCGAGAGCGAGGCTTCGCCGCTTGATTTTTGAGCGGTGAGCGTTTGCTCCATTTGAAATTTCCCGGGCGTTTTAACGAATGAAGCGTCTCGAAGGAATCGAGAAACTTTTGAAGAAATGGTCGGGACGGTGAGATTTGAACTCACGACCTTCTGAACCCCATTCAGACGCGCTACCAAGCTACGCTACGTCCCGACCGGTTGCGCTTTCTAACGCAGCGAAATAGTAGGGTGCGCCTTCGCGAATTCAATAACTTTCAATTCCCGCACGCATCGCCCCTCAAAAAAAAACGCGCCGTCCGACGTCTCACTTTTGCAACTTTAATTCAAGATCGTGAATGGTGGCTTGAATTTGCGCGGGTTGCGGCGACTTCTCCTTCAGTAATTTTAAATATTCAATCGCCTGCTTTAAATCGCCTTGCCCCTCTGCGATTTTCGAGAGATTGCCGGTGATTTCTTCGTAAGCTAAATCGTTCGGTTTTTTCCCGGCTTTCTCCTGCATTTCCCACTTGCGCAAAGCAATCTCCAGAATGTTCCGCGCCATTCTGGGTTCTTTGAGATCGTCACTGTAAATCCGGCCCAGTTCAAAATAGATTTCGTAACTGTCAGGATTTGCCCGCAACCCTTCGCGTAGAAATTGTTCCGCCTCCTTTGTTTTTCCCAGCCGTTTGCGCAGCCAATACGATGCAATCGTGTAAGTCTCGATCCGGTTTGGATCCAGTTCCGCCGACAAACGCAACCAGGGTAAAATCTCGCGTTCGTCGCCATTCTTTTCCAGGTGCGAATGTTGGGAGGGGAAAAAATTCCGGCTGAAACGATCGATCCAATCTTTCGGCTCGCCCAGGAAGCCCGCTTCTTTCGCCTCCTGTTTCCCGTGATCTTCCTTCGTCTCGTGATGGTCATCGTGGCTTGACTCTGTTGGATTTTCCTCCGGGTGCGTCATGTGGGATTCTTCCTCCCGTTTCTGTGAATCGAAAATAGTCGGATAATAGCCGCTATGGAAATAGGCGTCCGCCTTGGCGAAAAAATGATTGGCAAACATCCGGCGACTGTCGCCGATCAGGGCGTTCAAAATGTTGGCGGATTGATTTCGTCCGCCGCTCCAGCCTTCGTGCCAGGGCTCCAATGCCGACGCGCACGTCAGGCAAATGGCGCCGAGCAGCGACAAAATCAGGTAGGGCGATGGCATATCAATTGAGGCTCTTGCGACGAAAAATCAGCCAGGTCGCAACGAGAAAGAAACTTGTGTAGGCGATGCCGTAGAGAATTGCCAGGCTGACAATTTTCCATGAGATCAGAGGAAGATCGTGGATGATCAAATCCCGCACGTCGTAAAATTCCAGGTGCGGAATCGCAAAGTAAATCGAGTAGAGGATGGAACGCCCCGGTTCCGACATCTGCAGGGCGACTTTGTTTAAATGCCGGGCAACGAATAAAATGCCTACCACGACGATGAAGCTGATCGTGGAGTTGGCCGAAACCGCCGAGAAAATCACCGACCCGAGCAAAACCAGCGCAACCACCACCGCCAAGAAGGTCCAATGCAAAGAGAGCGCTTGCACGTAGCTGAGCACCGGAAATTGGTGCTCGCGCGCGCCGCTGATGATTCCGAAGAACACGTAAAATAAAAGCAGCGCCACCCCGCAGGCGAGCCAGCAGCCGATGAATTTTCCGAGAATGAGCTGGCCCCGGGTGATCGGTTTAGCGAGCAGAGGAAAAATCGTCCGCAATTCTTTCTCCGCCGGAAGCTGTCGGGCGGTAGTGGTGATGGCAATGACAAAAGACGAAATCCAGATCAGCAGCAGGCAAATTTCCTTGAGGTAACGAACGATTTTCTCGTCATTGAAGAGCTTGAAAGATCCCATGACGAGCGTGATCAGCGCGGTCAGGATGAAAAGGACGTAAAAATCCTTCCGACGGTAAAGCTCTTTGACGACGATTCCCGCTACTGCGAAAGCGT
>JBDSIW010000265.1:0-12190 GCA_039917795.1 Verrucomicrobiota bacterium
TGGTCGTGTCCTCGGCGAAATACTGGAACGGGATGATCTCCGAGACGAGCAGGTAGCTGAACGCAAAATTCGGGTTGGCCAATCCCTGGTCGGTGGCCGAACCGGTGAGAGCGCGAACATGGGCCTCGACCCGAACCACCACAGAAGTTTTGCCGCCTTCGTTATAGATACTGCCCCGCGGAATACTGAGCAGCCCCACAATGTTGCTCCCGGTTTTGTTGCCGGCCAGATCGTAGTCCGTGAAATTGGTGCGATAGGAAGCCGCGTTGGTGTGTTCAAGTCCGCAAGGACGATCCCAATCCGCTCGACTGAATTCGGCAATTGCTCCAGGCCTTTCGCGCCGCTTCGAAATGCTTCCAACCAATAGGGCCCATCCTGGTTGATGATCGTTTCCTCGCGGTTATCTTTTTGCACATTCATGCCGGTGGGGAGCACGCCAATGATGGCCACCAGCGCGAAGGCAATTACCGCCAAAGCAATGGCAATCTCGATCATCGTAAAGGCGGAATGCCTTTGCGTTTTGCGAACCGTCGACTGAGGCAGGTTCGTGGAAATGTTGCGCAAATGTATTCTCATTAGAATTCCCTTTTCTCGAGACGGGACCGGCCGGTGAGCCAGTCGATCCGGATGTTGTTAAAATTATTCAGGGAATTGCCGGGTGGCGTTTCAATTAAATCAGCCGGGCCGAGAACCAGATTGCCCGCCCCATCTCGCGCATAAAAAATACTTCCCTTGGCAAGTGGAATAGTGGCTCCTTCGCTTTCGCCCGATAAGTTTTTTTCCGAGATGAGCTGGCCTTGGGAATTGAAAGCTAAATAAGGAAGCTCCAGGCGCGGACTCGTCACCGTTGGGAATGGAAAGGCATTCGTCGCAAACGGGCGGTTGGTTTCGTTGAAGCCTGAAAAACGGGCATTCTCGTTCACTTCCAGAAATTTATCCTTGGCGATGAAAACTTTTTCCGGCAGCGACTTCCAGGCGGACAAATAGCGTTCGTTGGGATGGCCCGGCTGGTCACCCACGCTGCGCGGGGCGTAAAGGGCATAGCTGGTGAACTGCCCGCTGAAAAGGTTGGATCGCTTTTTCTGCTCGGCCTGAGCCAGCGCGTTAAATAAAACCGGATTCGCGACGGCTGGAGAAACGAACACGACATAAACGGTCGAGCGACTGCTGATCGCCCGCTGCCGGGCGAGCGCAAGATCATCCATCAACTGGCGGGTTGCCGCCGACATGCTGTTGGATTCACCCCAGCCCTTCAAATGTGGCAATCCCAACGCGGCCAGAAGGCCAATGATCGTGATGACGACCAGCAATTCGATCAGCGTGAAGGCCAAATGGCTTCGACGACTGGCTCGGGAAACTCCCCGCGCTATGGAATTGCAGAATTTCATTTTGAGTACCAGCTGAGAATGTTGTCGGCGTTTTTCAATTCATTCGCCTTGGAACCGGGCGAAAACCCGCCATCAGGCCCCAACGACCAAACCATCACGGGTACGTTTGCCGCAAAATCGTCACCGGAACCTGCGGGCCGGGAAAGACCCACCAAACCGCTGTCCCCATTGGCCTGCGACGTCTTGGCCTGACGGTAGAAACCGTCGAGGCATTTGTCGTCATAGTTGATATCAATCGTGACAACGTACGGATTGCCCCACGGATCTCGGAAGACCAGATCGTCACCCACACCGCCGGGGCTCGACCCGCCAACGCGCTTGGCATTGTAAAAAACGACCTTTTGGGGGTTGCTGCGGAAATTCTGATTCACCGTCGCCGCCCCGGTGCCCGGGACGGTTTCCAGATTCAGCAGAATCGCCATCAGCTCGGAATTGGTAGCCTGATAGCCAGTGTCTGGGACATTCATGATGAGCAACGAAGGAATCCCATAGGTAAAATCCGGCGAAGCAGTGGTCGCGGATCGGGAAGCGTTGGTGCTCGCGGGGTAGCGGCTGTAAGTGGCGTGGTACTGAGTGATCGCGGCGACGAGATTTGCCATTTCCATTCTGGCCTGTGTCACGCGCGCTCTCTGTTTGGCCTTCGCGAGCGCGGGCAAAAGCAGCCCTGCCAAAATCCCAATGATCGCAATCACCACCAGCAACTCGATGAGTGTGAAGGCGCGGCGCGAGCCAAGATTAATTTTTCGACAGCCACGCGCCATCGATGGCAAAAAGGGCAAGGAAAACGCCCTCTGGAAAAGCGCCGTGGGAAAAACGAATCCTTTCACTTGGAGAGCAGGTTGGATTTCATGTTCCCAGTATCGGTCCACCCATTGAACCGGCAATTGCTGCAGTTTCTTGTTTTGTCGTGCGATCATATTTACTCCTTCCAATTCCCAATGATGTTTGTTTGTCCGCCAATCAAAATCTGCGCCCATAAATCATACGAATCCGGGTTGTGGCGATTGGTCGAGGACGCATCATAATGCCAGGGATTAATTTGCCCCTGCAAAAATTCCACCGGAACCACCAATACCTCAACGCTACCGCCCGGAATGGGCTTATGCCGGTTTGGTTTCGGCGAAAAGAAAGGCTGATTGCCCTGCGAGTTGGCGATGCCGTCTCGTTTGAAATAATTCTGCACATCGCCCTTTGAAATAGTGATCCCTTGAAACGAAGTGTAAATCGTTTGCAGGTCGTTGATTGTTGCGCCCGCCAGTTCATAGAAAAGCTGGTTCGTAGCGGAAGAGGGCCGATCCACACTATCATTGATCAGGTTCCCGTTGTCCGGCGGAAACGAGCCCATCTTTTTTTCATAGGATTCGATCACGGTCTCGAGTTCCGCGAGTTCCACTCTGACCCGCGCGAGCTTCCTCTTGTCAGCCGCTGACTTTGACAAGTTGGTTATCAATGCGGCGAGAATTCCAATAATCGCGATCACCACGAGCAACTCAATTAAAGTAAATGCACCCCAAACCCTCCCGCGCGGCGCCAAACCTGAATTTCTTAATTTCATACGGTTAATTTTGAACCCTCGCATTTCCCGTGGGCCGCTGATCGCGGAACTCCTGCTCCATCCGCTCACTGAGCCACTGCTTGATCATGCTTTGGTAATTCAAATACCGGGAGCGAGCCAGACGCTTGATCCGCGCGAGCATCCGCGGATCGATCCGCAGAGTGATGGTCACTGAATCGGAGATCTCGCTGGTCGCCGCCACCGCCGATTCCATCAACCGCACCTCGATTCGATTGTCGGCCCAAAACGCTGCCTCCGCTTCTTCCCGGTCAAACATGGGCACGTCGTCCCAATTGGAAATTGCATTCATACTATTGCGCTAAAGCCTGGTTCAATTTGCGTTGATAAAAAAATTGTTCCTCCGGTTGAAAGGAGCGCGCAAAAATCACGCGCGCCTGCTTCCCGTTAGTCCGGTAAATTGTGAAAACTCCAGAACCACTCGCCGACACGCCCAAATTAAAAAACCGGGCTTGGACAGTGAAACGGGGGGAATCGGGGAGAAGGCGAACGGCAAAAGGATCTTCAAATGACTCCTCAATATCTTGCAAACTGAGGTTAGTATCTAAATTGAAAGGAGGATTGTTCCAGTCAAAATCCATACTTTGTAAATGGTTTAGCCATGCAATGTGATTACATTGTATTTACAGCGGCCACGAAGGGGCGTCAACTGGTTTGTTCAAAATAAAAAAAAGCCGCCCCAATTTTGATGGAGCGGCGTTTTATGAGAGTTCTTATTATTGTTCCTTATCCGCACCCTTGCCCTCGCCTTCGGGCGAACCAACTGAGTCCATCAGGGCAATCAGGGGGAGAAATAATGCGATGACAATACTGCCCACGATGACAGCGAGAAAAACAATCATGATCGGTTCAAGTAGCGAAGTCATCGCCGCAACCGCATTGTCAACTTCTTCATCGTAGTTGTCGGCGATCTTCATCAACATTTCCGGGAGCGCCCCGGTTTGTTCCCCGACGTCCACCATGCTGATGACCATTGGCGGAAAGACGCGCGAGGCCTCAAGAGGAGCAGTGATCGTTTCACCTTCTTTGACGCTTTCATGAACTGCCCCGACCGCGTTGCCGACGATAACGTTTCCTGAAGTTTCCTTGACGATGGTCAACGCCTGGAGAATTGGCACGCCTGAACTCACCAAAGTTCCGAGCGTGCGGGTGAAACGCGAAATTGCCACCTTGCTGATCACAGGCCCGAGAACAGGCATGTTCAGCTTGAATTTGTCGAACATCTTTCTTCCCATTTTTGTGCGAATAAAAATATTCAGCGCGATAACAAAGATAATAATCCCACCAGCCGTAACCAGAAAGTGATGAGCGATGGCATCACTAATCCCGAGAACGAACGCGGTGAATTTCGGGAGGGATTGGCCGTTCCCCAATGTGCCGGCAAAAATCTCTTTAAATTTTGGAACAACCACAATCATGAGCACTGTCAGAATGGTCACCGCAACCACCATGACCGCGATGGGATAAAACATGGCGGCGACGACTTTCCCCTTGATCTTCTGCGCTTTTTCCATGAACTCGGAAAGGCGTTTCAAAACCACTTCGAGCACACCGCCGATTTCGCCCGCTTTCACCATGTTTACGAAAAGACGATTAAAAACTTTTGGGTGTTGCGCCAGTCCCTCGGAAAATGTGCTGCCTCCTTCAATGGAATTGGAAAGATCATTCAGGATGTTTTTGAGCGTGACGTTTTTTTCCTGTTTCTGCAAAACGCGCAACCCGCGAAGGAGTGGAAGGCCGG
Source organism: Verrucomicrobiota bacterium (assembly GCA_039917795.1). GTDB lineage: Bacteria > Verrucomicrobiota > Verrucomicrobiia > Limisphaerales > CANJXF01 > CANJXF01. The sequence goes on from JBDSIW010000265.1 coordinate 4,703, forward strand.
CTTCGACAAGAGTGGCCAACTGGCGGGTAAAGACTGTGAGAACTTTGGACTTAACTTTGCCACCCAGGCCGGGGATCTTGATCTGAAAATTCATCCCCCCGCTCTTTTTGCCTTTCCCCTTCGCAACCGGCTGCGCCTTTTTATCGAGCTTGTTTTTGTCCGCCTCGACCACCTTGGTGGGGAAATATCCCATCTCTTTGATCCGCCCGATGGCCTCGTTTTGATTGGCCACTTCAAGAGTGCCCTTGGTCTCTTTTCCTCGGGAGTCCATCGCCACGTAATTGAACTTTGGCATAAGATCAGGTGTATTTTACGACTTCTTCAATGGTTGTATCACCGTCGAAGATACTCCGCAAGCCATCTTCCCGCAAGGTCACCATTCCCATCTCAACCGCCTTCTGTCGCACCACGACGGTAGGCGCGCGCTGGTTGATCAGACCACGCACCGACTCATTCACGATGAGCAATTCGTAGATTCCTTTTCGACCTTTGTACCCGGTGTCATTGCAAATCGCACAGCCTCGCCCGTAGTAAAAAACTTTGTCGCCAATGTCGTGCGGGGAAAGGTTCAAAAGCGAAAGCTGGCTCTCGGTGGGTTCAAAGGGCGTGCGGCATTTTTTGCACGTGGTTCGGACGAGGCGTTGCCCCAGCACGGCCATCAACGTTGAAGAAATCAAAAAGGGTTCAACGCCCATGTCGATCAAACGCGTCACCGCTCCAGGCGCATCATTCGTGTGCAATGTGCTCAAGACCAAGTGGCCCGTGAGCGATGCTTGAATGGCGATCTGTGACGTCTCCAAATCGCGCATTTCCCCCAGCATAATCACGTCAGGATCCTGACGCAGAAATGAGCGCAGTGCTTTTCCGAAGGTCATTCCCACCGCTTCGTTCACCGCCACTTGCATGATGCCTTCGATGTCGAACTCCACCGGATCTTCCGCCGTCAGCAATTTGGAATCGATGGTATTTATGTGGCGCAAGCAGGAATAAAGCGTGGTCGTTTTTCCGGAACCGGTTGGGCCGGTCACCACAAATATTCCATTCGGTTGCTGAATCGCCTCCCCGATATATTCGTGAATTGATTTCGGCAACCCGAGCGCGGTGAGATCGAGATTCACCGCCGAGCGATCCAGGATGCGCAACACGACCGATTCGCCAAATTGGGTGGGCAAAGTGGAGACGCGCAAATCAATTTGCTTGTTTCCAACCGGCATGGAAATACGCCCGTCCTGCGGCAAGCGGCGCTCGGAAATATTCAGGTTCGCCATGACCTTGATGCGGGAAATGACGGGCAACGCCAAATGCTTGGGTGGCGGGGCCATTTCGTAAAGTGCGCCATCGACGCGGTAGCGAATCTTGAATTCGTCCTCGAACGGTTCAAAGTGAATATCGCTCGCCCTATCCTGCACCGCCTGGAAAATGACGAGATTCACAAACTTAACGATGGGAGTTTCATTGGCCAGTTGAGTCAGTCCCTGAGTGCCGCTCGCGCTCAGTTCCTCAACCTCCTTGGCCATGTCGCCGTCCGCGCCCAACTCTTTTAATATGTCGGAAACACTTTCATTGCTGTCGCCGTAAAATTTGTTAATGGCCTTGTCGATTTCCCCCTCGTCAGCGACCACAAGTTGAATGTCCTTGCGAATAATAAACCCAAGCTCATCGAGGATTGCGGGATTTAAGGGTTCAGCGAGCGCGACACGCACCGTTGAACCAAACACCGCCAGCGGCAGGCATCGATACATCCGCGCCGTGTTGCCTGGAAGGACGGCGAGGACTTCCGGCGTCAAATCCTGTTCCTGAATCTGCACCACTTCCGTCCCGAGATGATTGGCGATGATTTCTAGCTGCGCGTCCCGATCGAGCAGTCCGAAGTCATGGAGAATCTGCTCCAATTTTTTTCCACTCCGGGCATGCTCCTGCAGAACTTCTTCGAGTTGCAAATCGTCGAGCAGGTTTTGCTCTTTGATCAACTCAAGCAATGGATTTGAAACGGCATCGGACATAATTCAGCTAAGATTGTTTCGCCGCTTGCGCCATCTGCGCGGCTTCCAGTTCCTGCAATTTAATCAGCACCGTTTGGGGATCCTGAGCTTTGTTGACGACCTCTTCGCGGGAAATCCAGCCCTGCTGATATTTTTCCATCAAGAAACTGTCCAGCGTCACCATCCCGTATTTGGCGCCCGTTTGGATGTCTGAGTTGATACGAAACGTTTTGTTGTCACGAATCAAGGCCGCGATGGCGGGAGTATTGATCATGATCTCATAAATGGCGACACGTCCGGGCTTGTCAGATCGCGGCAAGAGCAATTGAGAAATAACCGCCTGCAAAACGGTGGAAAGCTGGATGCGAATCGTTTCTTGTTGGTTCGCTGGAAATGCGTTCACGATACGATCGATGGTCTTCGCTGCACCTGTGGTGTGCAATGTTCCGAATACCAAGTGGCCGGTTTCCGCCGCGGTAATGGCCGCTTCCATCGTTTCCAGATCGCGCAACTCGCCGACCAGAATTACATCCGGGTCCTGGCGCAAAGCGCGACGCAATGCTTCCGCGAAATTCGGCACGTCGATATTGACCTCGCGCTGCGTGACGATGGCTTTCTTGTGTTTGTGGTAATACTCAATCGGGTCTTCAATGGTGATGATGTGAGCGTCGTCGCGTTCCTCGTTGATGATGTTGATCATCGAGGCCAGCGTAGTGGTTTTGCCGGAACCGGTCGGGCCTGTCACTAAAACGAGACCGCGCGGTTTGTGAATCAAGGTGCGGATGATCGTTTCCGGCAACCCGATTTGTTCCAGAGTCAGCAATCGATTTGGAATCTGGCGAAGCACCATGCCAAAATTTCCTTTTTCCTTGAAGACGCTGACGCGGAAACGCGCAAGGTCCCCAAAAGCGAAACCGAAGTCCGCACCTCCGTTTTCCCGAACGTGTTGAATGTGATCTTCAGAGGTAATACTTCGCATCAATTCTTCGGTGTCCTCGGGTTTCAACGGCGGACCTTCCACGCGATGCAAAATCCCGTGCAACCGAATCACCGGCGGAACTCCCACCCGCAAATGCAAATCGGCGGCTCCTTCCGAAACCACCAGCTGCAATAAATCCGACATTGAATAGGACATAATTCTTTTTTCGTGAAATCGCTAAATCGCTACCCGTTTTATGATTGAAAGCATCGCCCGATTCAACGATTCAACCATTCGCCTCACTCCACATCTCCCACCGTGGCGCGAATAACCTCCTCCGCGGTAGTCAAACCGGCGAGAACTTTTCGCGCACCATCTTCGCGCAATGTCCGCATCCCCATTTCGCGCGCACGGATGCGCAGCACGGAACTCGGAACGCGGTCATAAATCAATTTGCGCGCCTCGTCGTCGATCACAAAAACCTCGAACACCCCAAACCGCCCGCGATAACCGTTCTTGTTGCAGTCACTGCAACCTTTTCCCTTCTTGAACGTGGCACTTTGAATATTGGCAGGATCCAATCCAAGGGCGCGCAACTCGGATTCCGTCGGCTCGTAAGGCTCGGCGCAACGTTTGCAAATTTTTCGCACCAGGCGTTGCGCCATCAAGCAACGCGTCGACGAGGCCACCAAAAAAGGTTTCACGCCGATGTCAATCAACCGGGTCACTGCGCCCGGAGCATCATTGGTGTGAAGCGTCGAGAAAACCAAATGGCCGGTCAGCGACGCGTTGATCGCGATGGTAGCGGTTTCCATGTCGCGAATTTCTCCCAGCATGATCACGTTCGGCGCCTGGCGCAGCATCGAGCGCAATGCTCTCGCAAAGGTCAACCCAACTGTCTCGCTGACTTGAACCTGATTGATGCCCGCCAGCAAATATTCCACCGGATCCTCCACCGTAATAATTTTTCGATCCGGGCGATTAATGAAATTCAGGCAGGAATAAAGTGTCGTCGTTTTGCCTGACCCCGTCGGGCCGGTGACCAGAAGAATTCCGTCCGGCAATCCGATCATGCGCTCGAACGTCTGCTGGTCGTCCGTGAAAAAACCAAGCTCGGGCAAACCCAGGCGCAACCCTTCCTTGTCGAGAATACGCATCACGATGCTCTCGCCGTGATTGGTCGGCAAACACGAGACACGCAAGTCGATCAGCTTTCCGCCCACTTGCGTCTGGATGCGTCCGTCCTGCGGAATTCGGCGCTCGGCAATCGACATGTTCGATTGGATTTTCAACCGGCTGATGATGGAAGCCTGCAACCGTTTCGGCGGATTCTTCATCTCGTGCAAAACGCCGTCGATCCGGTAACGCACTCGAAAAGTTTTTGCCAAAGGTTCCAGATGAATGTCGGAAGCGCGCGCCTTGAAGGCCTCGACGATGAGCGTATTCACCAGTTTGATGATCGGCGCATCGGCATCCACCGTCGATCCGTCATCCACCTGCGAGCCTTTAAGGACTGCCGTATCAACCTCACTCTCGGTAATGTCCTGGATGGCTTTGCTGACCGAATCGTCCGAGGCGCCGTAATATTTATTCAGCGCGGCATCAATGTCTTCATCCGTCGCGACTCGCCACTCTATGTCCGCGTTCAGAGCCCGTTGCAAGCTGTCCATCGTGTCGAGATCGGCTGGATCAGTAATGGCCACGGCCAGCATGCCGCCCAGCTTGGAAACGGGGACCGCGCGATAACGTTTCGCGATATGCCTTGGCACCGCAGCGATGACGTCATCGGTCAGCCGCAAGTCACCAAACGAGACCATTTCATATCCGGAATGTCCGGCCCTGGCCTGGGCCACATCGACCGGGCGAATGATTTTTTGCGCGAGCAACAAGTCCACAATTCCTTCGCCAGTGGACTCCGATTGTTCGCGGATGGGCGCCAATTGTTCCTCGGTCACCAACGCCATGTCGACCAGTAATTCTATTAAATAATCGTCTTTTGCGGCCACAATTTGCCTTTTCGATCAAACGTCATTGAGATAGCTGAGCAAATAGTATCGGGCGAACTCTCGTTGTCAAACGTGGACAAAATTTTCGCGTCAATTTCCCTCGTGAAATTTACAAATTTACAAATTTGAAGCTTCCACTTCGCGGCGAATGGGCGACCTGCTCAAATTCGTTTGTTTGGCGAATCAGGTTGGAAGATCGGCAACCTGCGATTTGGTCGATTCCCAGTCGGTTTGACCGCTCGCGGCGCAGGAACGCAAACCGGCTGGTGATCGGGATGTTCGGCGCGTTGTTTTACCCACCCTTCCATCGTCAGCAGTTGCAAGCGCACTGACGGCTCGCCTTTCAAAGATTGTAGGCTACCGTACCTCTTTCGACCGCCTTACGGCGACTTATGAAAAACAAAAACTTTACGATTCTGGCGGTTGATGATGACATCAATGACCAAACGCTCATCACCAAAGCCTTTCGCCAAATTGGGGTGACGTGCCCGATTCATTGGGTGTTTGGCGGTGATGAAGCCATCTCTTATCTGATGGGAGAAGGAAAGTTTTCCGACCGCGCCGCTTTCGCTTACCCCTCATTCATCATGACCGATTTGAAAATGCAGTTCGGCGATGGATTCACGGTCCTGCAACATCTGAAGCAAAACCCCGCATGGGCGGTCATTCCGACGTTGGTCTTCAGTTCGTCGGGCGATCTGGACGACATCAAACGTTCCTACACCCTGGGAGCCGGATCCTACATCATCAAGCCGAGCAACTTTGAAAAGATGCGCGACATCTTGAAAATTTTCTTTGCTTACTGGATGGCATGCGAAACACCTCAGACCGATCCGGACGGACGCAGAGTTGATACGAATAACGAAGGCAAACTGGGCCAGCGCTTTGTGAATCAGAATGATAACCATATCCGTCCCGCTTAATCTTCCTCACCCTGCCCGACCTTTTAAATCAACTCCTTCCGTTCCCCGCTCGCTTCCGGTTTGGCTTTCTTGAAATTCAAGCCCGGCAAATACTCCGAATGATCGGCGTTTCAGCAATCCTTCAATCGCCAGCGGTTGCATGCTCCGTGGTAGCGTGCGAGGCTTTTTTTGATTGCAACGCTGCCGTCCTACCACAACATATGCGTCCCGTTCATGATTAATGCATCTCTTTCCGTTCTCCTCGTAGAAGATAATCAGGACGACGCGACTTTATTCCGCATGGCGCTGGCCAAGTTGAATCTTCCCGTTAAACTTCACATCGCGTGGGACGGAATGGAAGGCCGTGATTATTTAAAAGGAATCGGCCAATACCAGGACCGCCCTCTCCACCCGTTTCCCGATTTGGTCCTGCTCGATTTGAACATGCCGCGCCTGAACGGGTTGGAATTATTGCAATGGATTCGACAGGACTCTGAATGTCGCCATCTGCTTGTCCACGTCCTCTCCGCTTCCTCCCGTCGCGTGGATATTTGCAGCGCCTATGAGTTGGGCGCGAACAGTTACGCGGTAAAACCGAGTCGCTCCGATGAGTTGGCCGCTTTGATTCATGGCCTGATTACCTTTCATAAGTTTGTTTGTTTGCCGCAGCGAAAAGCTAAACCCGTGATGGCTTGAGGCCAGGGCGCATCATTCGCCACGGAACGATTCGCTTTTCCTCTTCCCAAGGAAACTCGCAACCACAAATAGGATTTATTCCGGAATGCAGAAAGGTGATTTGTGTGAGAATTTCTGTGAAGGCAAAAGCCAATCACGTCATTGCTCATGTCAAAAAAGCTTCCCACAAAAGCCGGCTCTAAAGAAAAGAGTCTGACGCCAGTTCAATTGTTGAAGCAAAGCGTTGCGGTAAATGAGGTGTTGCTTTTCTCCGCCTTGGAACAAAGCATGCGCGCAGAAACCGAACGTCGCCACGCCGATGTGGCTCGATCCCTTTTGGCGTCCATCGTCGAATCCAGCGCCGACTCGATTATCAGCATTAACTTTGATGCCATCATCACCAGTTGGAACCAAGCCGCTGAATTACTTTATGGCTATCGTGCAGAAGAAGTGTTGGGAAAATCACTCGCCCTGCTCACCCTGCCTGAGGATTTGAAGGAAGTTCTCGCCCGCATCGATAAGGTCAAACACAGCAAGAGCGTGGAACTTTTCGAGACGGAACGAGTCGGGGCCAACGGTGTTCCGATATTTCTTTCAGTGCAACTATCGCCGATCAAAAATGCGCAGGGGCAAGTCATGGGCGTCTCGACCATCGCGCGCAACATTACGAGGAGGAAAAAAGTGGAAGAGGCACTGGAGATCTCCCGGCAAAAAATCAGTGAACACGCCGAACAGTTGGAACAGCAGATCGCCGAACGCATCGCGGATTTGAAAACCACCAACGAGCAACTCGAATCTTTTGTTTATACCATCGCGCACGATTTGCGTGCGCCCCTCCGCGCCATGCAGGGTTTTTCACAGGCATTGCTCGAAGACTATGCGCCCACCCTCGACGAAATGGCGCGCAATTACCTCAGCCGCATCAATAATTCCTCGGAATTCATGGATAAAATGATCATCGACTTGCTGGCCTTTGGTCGCGCTGGCCGTTTGGAAGTTGAATT
>JBDSIW010000266.1:0-3730 GCA_039917795.1 Verrucomicrobiota bacterium
TTCGGTCTTCTCGTGCCGACGCGCTTCCGAACGCAAATACTCGAGCCGAAGGGTCGCTTGCTCGGCGTAGGCGGAACCGGGAAACAATTCCTGAATGCGAAGTACCGTTTCGTTCGCGGCGGAAATATTATTACCAACCTTGATCTGCAAATCCGCCAGCAGATTCAGCCAGCGCACAACCTGCTTAGAGGGCTGGTTCGGCTGGGAAATCAATTGGTCCAATTCATCGGCGGCCAGATCGAGACGTTGATACTCGTGGGCGTAGATCAGCGCCAGTTTCTCGCGCGCCTCGGTGTCGAACGGATGTTTCTCCAACTGCCGGAGACAATCCGCGGCTTGCGTGGCGGCGTCAGGCAAAACTTGCGCCGCACTCGGGGACGGATTTTGCAACGTCGCGTAGGGATCAAAATGTTTTAATACGAGGGTTGGCCGGTCGTGTGTGGCCAGCAGGGAATCGACCGACCCCAGATGCGCGATGCGTTGCGCGGCGGTTTGCGAAAAATTGGAATCGGGAAAGCGCTCGATGATTTTTTCCAGGGCCAGTCGGGAAGAATCCGGGTCCTGCGCCAGCTTCATATGCCAGTCGGCCAGCGCATGAAGCGCGCCTGCGATTTGTCCCTGGGAATGCTGGGGTTGCTCCACGAGCTTGTGGATGATTATTTCGGCGCTCTGTAAATCCTGAAGATGCTCCGCGTTAATTTCAGCGAGCATCATTTGCCCCGCGAAATCATTTGGGAATTTCTCCAGTTGCTTGCGAATTTCCGCGATCGCCTCGGGAAATTGTTGACGCTGGCGAAGTTTCTCCGCCCTTGAATAAAAAGCGTGGGCCTCGACCTCCTGACTGCCGCCATCAAAAATCGAATTAAAAGGATTTGCGAACATTTCGGCGATGCTCCGTCGCCACGTGATGGCCAGCGCCAGGCCGCAGACGGCGGCGAAAGGCACTCCTCCAAACGCAGCCCCGTAGCCTCCTCCCATAATCATCGGAAGAACCACGCGGATAATAACCCCAACAATGACCAAGGAGAAAATCCATTTGAAAACCAATTTTGCGGGATCCTCGCTTTTTTTGCAGGCGCGGTACATCACCCATCCCAGTGCGGCGAGAAATAAGAGCAATACGATAAGGTCGCCAACAACTCTCATTGTAATGGCCGAGTTCATGATTCAATTGCGCTGAATGCCGGAGTTCCAGGGAATGCTATGAAACCAGAATAGCTTTTCCCGCGAGGCTTACAATGATTACTTCGGCTGCGACCTGGCGTTCGCGGTTATTCTGTCGCCAGTTCCTTCAGTCGAGCAACTCGTAAGCAGGCAACGTGAGAAACTCGGCGAACTTTTCGCTCTTGGACATTTCGCTGAACAGGCGGATCGCATCGGTGAAACGACCCTTCTTGAAACGCTCTGTGCCCACTTCTTTTTCGATGCGAATTAATTCGTCGGCCACCAACTGGTCGTAGAGCGCTGGTGTGATTTTCCGGCTATCGGTCAGAGCAACGCCATATTTCAACCACTGCCAAACCTGCGAGCGCGAAATTTCCGCCGTTGCGGCGTCCTCCATCAAATTGTAAAGCGGCACACAACCGGTTCCGCCGAGCCACGCTTCGAGATATTGAATTCCGACGCGAATGTTTCCACGAAGACCTTCCTCCGTAATTGTGCCAGTGGGAACCTGCAACAAGTCCGCTGCCGTCACATTCACATCATCGCGCTGCCGCGAAATCTGATTGGGTTGCGGCATATATTTATCAAACGCCTTCAACGCAATTGGGACGAGGCCCGGATGCGCCACCCAGGTTCCGTCGTGGCCGTCCGTTGCCTCGCGTTCTTTGTCGGTCAAAACTTTTGCCAAGGCCTCTTCGTTGGCCTGCGAATTATTTTTGATTGGGATTTGCGCCGCCATTCCACCCATCGCGTGCGCGCCTCGGTGATGACAATTCTTGATCACGTTCAAGCAGTATGAGCGCATGAAGTGTGTCGTCATGGTTACCTGCGAACGATCCGGGACGACATACTCGCGATGATTCCGCAGCTTTTTGATAAAGCTGAAAATATAATCCCAGCGCCCGCAATTCAGTCCCGCCGAATGCTCGCGCAATTCGTAGAGAATCTCGTCGGTCTCGAAGGACGCCAGAATCGTTTCGATCAAAACCGTCGCCTTGATTGTGCCGCGCGGGATGCCCAGTTCATCCTGTGCCATCAGGAATACGTCATTCCAGAGCCGCGCTTCAAGGTGGCTCTCCATTTTCGGGAGATAGAAATATGGGCCGGAGCCATTCGCAATGAGTTGCCGGGCGTTGTGAAAAAAATAGAGAGCGAAATCAAAAAGGCTCGCGGAAACCGGTGCGCCATCCACGAGGAAATGTTTCTCAACCAGATGCCAGCCGCGCGGACGCACCATCAGCGTCGCGATTTTTTCATTTAACGAATATTTTTTCCCTTCCGGGCTGACGAAATCAATCTCGCGCCGGATCGCGTCACGCAAATTGACTTGGCCTTCCAATAGATTTTTCCACGTGGGCGAAGTGGCGTCTTCGAAGTCCGCCATGAAGACTTTCGCGCCACAATTTAGCGCGTTGATGATCATCTTGCGATCGACTGGTCCGGTAATTTCGGTGCGCCGGTCCTGCAAATCTGCAGGGACGGCGGCTACTCTCCAGTTTCCGTCGCGAATCTCCTTAGTCGATGGAAGGAAGTTAGGGAGGGCACCGGAATCGATATTTCTTTGCCGCTCAACCCGACGTCCCAATAATTCCTCGCGTCGCGCTCCAAAAATGCGCGCGATCTTTGCCAGGAATGCGACGGCGTCCTGGGTCAGAATTTGCGCAGAAGCTTCATCGATTTGTGCTTTGATTAGAATACCATCAGGCCAGGTCATTAGATTTTGCATAAAATTATTCGGAGGAAAGTTTTGCCAACGTCGCGGCCAAAACTGAAACGCCCTGATGAATTTGTTTCGGTGACGAAAACTCGTCGGGTCGGTGGCTGACTCCGTTGCGGCAGGGAATAAAAATCATCGCTGTCGGACAAACCTGCGCCATAAAAAGCGAATCGTGATAGGCGCGACTGATCATTTTCTTGCAGGGCAATCCAAGTTCACTGGCGCACGTCGAAATGGTCCGCACAAGTTTTGGATCGCAGAGGGCAGGGGCGTCCACATTCAAGCGGTCGAGCACGAAGGCGATCTCGCGGCGCAAGCAAATTTCGGCGACTTCATTCTCAATTCTTTCCAATGCCACGTCCCGGCTGGAAACCTGGGTGTCGCGCAAATCAATTTCTAGCCACGCGCGGCAGGGAATGCTGTTCACGGCTCCCGGCTCAATCCGCAGGACGCCCGTCGTCCCGACTGTGTCCCGGCTGCCGCTTTCGAGGGCAGCCCGCTCCACGGCAAGGGCGATTTCCGCGCCAGCCAGCAAGGCGTCGCGGCGTCCGGGCATCAGGACTGCACCCGCGTGACCGCCCTCTCCGGTTAATTGGATTCGCAAAGTGCTCGGTGCTGCGATTTTTTCCACGATACCGATGGCAATATCTTCTTCTTCAAGGAGCGGTCCCTGCTCGATATGGAGCTCCACGAAGGCTGAATAGCAGTTTGACTTGAGCCGCGCGGATTCAAGTTTCTGGTTTCCAAACCCCGCGCTTTTCCGCCAATCATCGAGGGATTCTCCATCGCGATCACGAAGCGTCCCCGCTTTCTCCAGACTCAATGCGCCAGAAAGAATTCGGCTGCCCA
>JBDSIW010000267.1:0-3225 GCA_039917795.1 Verrucomicrobiota bacterium
GGTGCTCGCGCCTCTCTTGCTGGGTTTGGGTGTCGATGAATTGAGCGCCACGCCTTCGACCATTCCCGCGCTCAAGTTCCTGATCCGCCGCCTGAAAATGGATGAGGCCAGGAAGCTGGCCGACTTCGCCTTGAATTGTGATTCTGGCGGGGAAATTTTAAAACGCGCTCAGGCGCTCGCCAAGGAAATCGCCCCGAACTTGTTTGAAAGCCAAGTTTAATTTTTCTGAACGAAAGGATAGTCCGGCCTCGTTGCCAGAAAGCCAATCTGGTTCCAGCCGAGGAAGCAGAAAATCGCGAATCGCATTTAGGTTTTTTCATCGGCCGCTGCGGCATAGTTCATACCGCTTGAATTTGCCGAAATTCACCCGCAAAGTCTTTGCGCAATGGCCTCCGCTTTTTCCAATCGCATCTTTACTGCTCTCGCACTTTTACCCACGGTTTTGACGCTCTCCGCCGTCGAGTTGCTGCCACCCGGTCATCGTCCCTTGCCGCTCGGCGTTCACGCTTTGGTGGGCGCAAAAGTTTTTGTGAAACCCGGTGAAGCGCTCGACTCCGCTACTGTTGTGATTCGCGACGGCTTGATCGAATCCGTCGGGGAAAAAGTTGAACCTCCTGCAGACGCGCGCGTGTGGGACATGAAGGGTTTAACGATTTATGCCGGATTCATCGATCCCTACTTTAATCCAGGCAGCAAGCCCGCCCCTGAGGCGCCCGCCCCAAAACCAGACCTGACCGCCGGCCGGTTTTTCGGCGTCGCCGGGGGGGAGACTGATCCGGGCGGCGCGGGAGCGGGCTATGAAGTTGCCCAGGTTTCACCGGAACGGCGCGTTGCCCGCACTTACGCGCCTGATCTCAAGGCGCTCGAAAAAATGCGCGACCTCGGCTTCACCACCGCGAACGTGGTTTCGGAAAAGGGAATTTTCCGCGGCACCACGGCGTTCGTCGCGTTGTCAGATACCGACCCGAACCGGTCAATAATTTCTGCGGACGTGTTTCAGCAAGTCTCGTTGAAAACGGAGAACGCCAAGGAAGATGTCTATCCGGAATCGCTCATGGGCGTGGTAGCTGTTATTCGCCAGACCTTTTTCGATGCGCAGCGTTACGGGCTTGATACGGGCGACTTCCTTAAAAATCCCCAGCGGCGACGGCCGGAATTCAATCCCGCTCTCGAAGCGTTGCTCCCGGCGAGCAACCGGAAAATGCGCGTCCTGATCGAGCCCGACAATGCATTGATGGTCGATCGCGTCACGCGCCTGGCCGAGGAATTGAAACTGGACCTCTGCCTGGTTTCGAGTGGGGAAGAATGGCGTCGCCCCGCGCTCGCGAAAGCCGCCAACGCGCCGTTTATCGTGCGCCTGGATTTTCCTGAACTCTCAAAAATGCCGGGTGAAGATGATTGGAACGACATTTCGCTCGACCAGCTTCGCGCCTGGGATTGGGCCCCGGAGAACCCCGCGTTGCTTCGCCAGCAGAATCTGGAAGTGGCGTTGACGACTGACGGGTTGGCGGAGAAGAAGAATTTTCGCAAGAATCTGAAGGGCGCCATTGAACGCGGCTTTTCCGAGACGGATGCGCTCGCCGCGTTGACCACCGTGCCCGCGAAAATCTGCGGCATGGAAGCGTCGCTCGGCACCGTGGAAAAAGGCAAGCTCGCCAACCTCACGATTGTGAGTGGAAATTATTTCGATCCCGCAAGCAAAGTGCGCGAGGTCTGGATTGACGGGCGGAATTACCACGGGCCGATCGAAAAAGCGGAGACGCCGAAGGAAAAAAAGGACGACGAGCCGAAGGAGATTTTGCCTCGCATCGCGCGTTCACCGCTGGAAGGGCGCGGTCCGCTGGAGGGCCCTGCGACGTTCGTGGTTTCGGGAGCCACGCTTTGGACATGTGGCGAAAAGGGGATTTTGACCAATGTGGATTTCGTCGTCGAAAACGGAAAGATCCGCGAGCTCTGGTCTAATGAGAAAAGCCACACGTGGAGCGGCGCGTCGGTCAATGCCGCCGGGATGCACATCACGCCCGGGCTGATCGATTGCCATAGCCACAGCGCAATCCTGGGCAACGTGAATGAATCAAGCCTCCCTTCCACCGCGATGGTCCGGATCGGCGACGTGGTGAATTCTGAGAGCGACAACCTCCACGAAGAACTTGCGGGCGGATTGACGGTGGCGAATCTGTTGCACGGCTCCGCCAATCCGATCGGTGGACAAAATCAGGTGATCAAATTGCGCGACGGCGCGTCGGCTGAGGAATTGAAATTCGACGGCGCAAAACCGGGAATCAAATTCGCACTCGGCGAAAACGTGAAGCAATCGAATTGGGGTGACAAACACACCACTCGCTTTCCGCAAACGCGCATGGGCGTCCGCGCGTTTATCCAAAACCGTTTCGTCGCCGCCCAGCAATACGCCATCGAGTGGGAACAATTTCAAACATCGGGCGGTGTTCCTCCGCGACGCGATCTGGAACTGGAGGCGATCGACGAAATTATCCGGGGCGACCGGCTGATCCATTGCCATTCCTACCGTCAGGACGAAATCCTGATGATGATACGCCTGATGGAAAGCTTCGGCGTGAAGATCGGAACCTTTCAACACGTGCTGGAGGGTTACAAAATTGCGGACGAAATCGCGGCGCACGGGGCGGGCGTATCGACATTCGCGGACTGGTGGGCCTACAAGTTTGAAGTTTACGACGCGATTCCTTTTAATGGCAGCTTGATGCGGGATCGGGGAGTGCTGGTTTCGTTTAACTCGGATTCGCCTGACTTGTCGCGGCGGCTTAACACCGAGGCGGCCAAGGCGGTGAAGTTCGGCGGGGCCTCGGAAGAGGAAGCGCTGAAGTTCGTCACCATTAATCCCGCAAAACAACTTCAAATCGACCAGCGCGTCGGCTCGCTTGCGCCCGGGAAGGACGCGGACTTCGTCCTTTGGTCAAAGTCGCCACTCGATTCCACCACCGTTTGTTTGCAGACGTGGATCGATGGGAAGAAATATTTTGATCGGTCGCTGGAAGCCGATCGCTCTGGGGTTCTGGAAGTCGAACGCATAGCCCTGCTTGAGAAAGCCAGGAAAATTTTGAAGGCGGGCGGCGATTCAGCCAAGCCAGACGAAGCGGGCAAGAAGAAATTTTTCAAGCGCTCCCTGGAACATTTGCACGATCACGAGGAAAGACATTGCGATGATGAATAGGATTTCAACTATCAAAAATCGAAGCATCCAAC
>JBDSIW010000268.1:0-2591 GCA_039917795.1 Verrucomicrobiota bacterium
CGGGAACAGGCAGCGACGAGCTGACGAATTGGCCGACATCCATCTGGTTCCAGCGATTGTCGCTCCACGCTTCTTCTTTCGCGACCGACCCGTCGTCCACCGGATTGGCTGGCAAAATTTTCCCCGGTGCGGCGATGACGCACCACGATGAAAAACTTATCCATACGAGGACAATTTGTTTGAGCAGGACGCGCTTCATGACGGGGTCCACTTTAATCAAGGATTTCATTCGCGAGACAACGGAAAATAAAATTTCGGCTGACGGGAGATTTTTCGCAGCCGATTGAATTTTCCTTTGCGACCTAGGCGGAAGCGGACGGGAGCGATACGGTTCGAACTCGCGCTGTGCCTACCATTTACTTTCAAAACTTCCGCTGCTAAAACCTCCGCGTGCTCGACGACAACGCGATTTGGAAATCAGTGAATTCTCCGCGGCGGCTCTTTCTCATAGCGGGCCCGTGCGTCATCGAGAGCGAAAAACTTTGTTTCCAGGTGGCGGCCGCGATGCAAAAAACCTGCGCCAAGCTCGGCGTCAGCTACGTTTTCAAAGCCAGCTTTGACAAGGCCAATCGATCCTCGGGCAAGTCGTTTCGCGGCCCGGGACTCGACGCTGGGCTGAAAGTGCTGCGCAAGGTTCGCGCCGAATTTAACTTTCCGGTGCTCACGGATGTCCACACCGAGCAGCAAGTAGAGGCCGCCGCAGAGGTGGTCGATATTTTGCAGATCCCGGCGTTTCTTTGCCGCCAGACTGATTTGATCGACGCCGCTGTGCGCACCGGCAAAATTGTAAATCTCAAGAAAGGGCAATTCCTCTCACCGATGGAGATGGGCCCGGTTGCGGAAAAAGCGAAGAGCGCGGGCGCGCGAAAAATTCTCCTCACCGAACGGGGAACCACTTTTGGCTACAACAACCTGGTGGCGGACATGCGATCCATTCCGATCATGCGCGCGTTTGGGTTTCCAGTCGTGTTTGATGCGACGCACTCCGTGCAACTGCCGGGAGGCGGTGGTGATAAATCCGGCGGCCAAAGCTGGCTCGCCCCAACTCTGGCACGTTCGGCAATTGCCGCGGGCGCCAACGGCGTGTTTATGGAAACGCATCCCGATCCTGCCACGGCGCTCAGCGATGGGCCGAACATGATTCCCCTGAAACAAATGCCCGCCGTCCTTTCGAGCCTCGTAAAAATTCATGCCGCAATCGCAGCGATCTGAACCCGATAAAAAGTTTTCATGCCCACTCCATCCACAAAATCGCTCGCGGCAAAGTTCGGCCGTGTAAAACTTTTCCTATGTGACGTGGACGGAATCCTGACCGACGGGTCGATCTTCCTTAGCGGGAATGGCGAGATGAAGTTGTTCAACATCCAGGATGGGCTTGGCCTTCGCTTGCTCCAGCGAGAGGGAATTAGAGTGGGCTGGATTTCCAACCGTTTTTCGTACGCGACGAGCCGGCGCGCGAAGGAATTGAAAGTGGATTTCCTCAGCCAGGATGAAACCAGCAAGGTCGCGGCGGCGGAAAAGATTCTGGCGAATACCAAACTCGATTGGGTCCACGTTTGTTATATGGGCGATGACGTGGTTGACCTCGGTTTGCTGGCGCGGGCGGGCCTGGCTGTTTCTGTCCCGAACGCCATTGCCGAGGCGAAAACGGCTGCCGACTACGTCACGAAAGCGGCGGGCGGCTACGGCGCAGTCCGCGAAGTTGTTGAGAAGATCCTAAAGCAACAAAAGAAGTGGAATCGGATCGTGGAATTTTTCAAGGCGGGCACCAATGAATAACTTGAGTTCACGCGCGCTGATTTTTTTGGCCGGCCTCGTCGCACTTTGGAGCACGAGTTCGTGGCTGCGCGCGCAATTGCCCAAAGGAGCCGCGGCCAAAGGATTCCAATATGCCTGGCACGATCCGAAAGATTCGAAGCCCAAAGCCATTTTCACCGGTGCGACCGCGCGGCAGGTGACCGGGTCGCTCCTGCGCATCAGCGATTTCGGGATGACGATCCTGCGCGATGGAAAAATCGACGCGGTGGAACTGATCGCTCGCGCGCCCGATTGCTTGTTTGATCGCAGCACTTCCATTGCGTCGTCGGCGGGGCCGATCAAAGCCTACACGGTCACGACCAACCTTTACATCGAAGGGGTCGGATTTTTTTGCCAGCAAAGCAATGGGCTCATGATTATTTCGAACAAAGTTCAAACCACGATTCACAAAGGGGCATTGAGTTCAGGAAAGAATTCGGCGGCTATGGTCGAGACGGACGGTACCAATCAGATTTTGAAAATTTACTCGGACCACTTCCAGTTTCTTTACGACTCGAATCTCGTCACCTACACCGGCAACGTTCGCGCGGAGGATTCCCAGGTCGAAATGAGGTGCGATTTGTTGAACATCTACCTCACTACCAACAAAACAATCCAGCGGATCATGGCCAATGATCATGTTGTTATCCTGAACAAAAAAGACAAGAGCCGCGCCACGGGCGAGCAGGCGGTTTACACGGCGAACGAGAGCGGGGAAATTATCGAACTGACGGGGCAGCCGTTTTGGTCCGACGGAGAACGCGAGGGGACTGCTGACAAATTTATTTTCGACC
>JBDSIW010000269.1:0-7373 GCA_039917795.1 Verrucomicrobiota bacterium
TGGCCAAGGCGATTGCCCACGGTGGCACGAGCGCGATGCCCATCATGGATATGTTTTGGGGTGATCGTTATGGGAAATTTTTGGATCCGTTCGGCCACCTTTGGGGAGTGGCGACGCACACCAAAGATGTCACACCGGAAGAGTGCACCAAAGCGATGGAGGAATGGGGAAAACAAAAGCCGGCAGCTTGTGAACAAGCCACGGCGCACAACGGCTGATTCCATCTCAGCAGATGCCGAGAAATTTGAACCCATCTCACAAATATTGTTGGCAGGACCCGTCGCTCCCTGCCCAACGCCGTTGGGTTCACGCTTTCGAATAATTGCCAATTTCGGTGTATGGAGGCGGACCGCACGGGATGCCACCCACTCCCATTACGGCATCAACTCCGTCAGTTTCCCTGTGGCCGGTTTTGCTCGATCCGTATTACGCGATGATACCCCTCTTTCTCGATCCGGTAGGTGGCTTCCCCTTCAAAATCGCTCCCCTCAACCTTGTAACAAGCGATCTTCTGAACCATGTCTTCTCCCACGACTCGAACCTTTAAGGGACGAGCGAATTGTTCTGCGGATTAAGGGACATGAACTCAAATGCCGCACCCGGCTTCAGCGGCAGCGTGCGGGCCTGGAGCGGAGTTTACAATAAATCCACCATCAGGATCGAGTTGGAGAGCGTATTCTCCATGACGCGATCAAAGGGGCATTCACCGTCGTAATATGGAGTGTATCCCGTTGGTAAGAACATTCCGTTGTCATGGCGACCTGGTCTGACAATGATCCGGCTTTTCGATTCCCGGGGCTGCACATTCGTGGTTATCACGCCCCAGACCGACTTCGTGAAACCCTGCGTGATGATGTACATTTATATCTCGATCCCGCCTTTTGGTTCGCGACACCGACCCTTGGTACAGTCCGTCACCCTGTTCGGCTTTGGACCGATACGTCAGCACCTCGGGTTTCGACGTGATCCAGGCGGTGTTGAACGACGGCGGCTCAACCGCGCCGAGCGTTGTGGCGGCACAAAGAGCGAATGGCATTTTCATGGATGTTTTTGGTTATGGGTTTGGTTGGTTCAAAGTCCGTTGGAACGTTTGCGTTCGACGGCATAGAGGATCCAAAAGACGACGCCGAGCGCGGCGTAAACGAGGGCGCTGCTCGTGGCGTCACGCAGAAACCACCAGGTGTGTCCGCCGATGGAGAATGAAAACGGCGTCAGCGAAAAGAATAGGGCGAAGCCGAGCAGCCACGAGCGGCGGCGCACGAGACGACGGGCCTCCCGAAGCGATCGCGATTCATCAAGATCTTTCGCCGGCGGCACCGCACCTGGCAGCGGGGCGCTCATGACCCGTCGCAGTTCCTCGGCATGTTGCGGGTTGCACTGCAGATATTCTTCCACAAGCGCTCGCGTGTCGGCGCTGCATTCGTGCTCGACGTAGAGGGGGTACATGTCGTTGATGACATCCTTGGTTACATTCATAATTATTCTCCGGTTTCAGGTTTTAGCAGAGCGGCGAGTTTTGCTCGCGCGCGGAATACTTTCACTTTAGCGGCGGCCACCGACAGGCCGGTCACGGCCGCGATATCTTCATAGGACAACTCCTCCTCCGCGCGCAGCAGCAGCACCGTCCGATCAATTTCCGGCAGGGAATGCACGGCGGCCAGTGTCCGCCGGAACTCATCACGATTGGCCGCGACTTCGTCGGGCGAGGTCCCCGGATCGGGCATTCCTTCGTCCAGCATCTGGTGGCGCGACGCCCGTCGCCATTGTTTGCGATAGAGGTTGCGTGCAATGGTGAACAGGTACGCTTTCACCGTTTCCAGCCGGGGTTCATCGGAACCGGTAAAGGCCCGGATGAACGTCTCCGAGGTGATGTCCCGGGCGTCGTCGGGATTGCCTGACAACCAGTGCGCGAAGCGGTACACGTCGTCTGCATACTTGACATACAGTTCGTGGAAGGTCGTTGACCGCGCGTTCATGCTGATAGTATCCCCAAACGGTGGAAAAGTTACAGAGCCGGGCGAAGTGAAACGATACCAGTCCGCTGCATCCAACTGCCGGTTTCGTGGAAGATCGCTGTAATTTTGCCCATGCCGATACTATCCTGCAGGGGCGAAAAAGTTACAGGCTGGCGCACGAGCACGCCCCCGAAGTCCGCTACTGTTTTTAGCGAACCCGCTCTGTGATCTGCTTTACGGCTTGCTGGCAATTCGGGCGCGGTTGCTCCATGCAAAGGCCATCGCTGACTAGTCCCGAAAAAAACTGCAATTGGCGGAGATCAAGGCGGGTCAAGTGTCATTGTCGAAACAACTGCAAGCCTGCGAAGGTCGCAGCCGCGCCTGAGTCGTCCGGGAGAGTTTTCTCCCACGAGGTTGAGGTGCGACCTAGGTTTTGGGGCGTCGGATTTTGTGCTTGCACCGGAGAAGAGAGTGGGTGTATCGGCAGGCAGTGTAATTTCCCAGTCGCTCTGCCCGCGTGTGCGGGTTGTACCCAGTGCCGGAAATCCAAATAACCCACTAACCCAATGCAGAAACCTTCGTATGAATAATCACAAATATCTGAAATGTTTCATGACAATCGCTTTGTCGGTCGCATTCTGCCTGCCCGTCCGCGCGCAGGACAAAGACGCAGCCAAAAAAGAGGGCCAGCCGCCGGGCGAAGCGGATATGGCCGCAATGATGGAAATGTCGAAGCCCGGAGAAAACCACAAGCTGCTGGCGGGGGGAGTCGGCAATTGGACCTACAAAGTGAAGTTCTGGATGAACCCGGACCCAAGCGCTCCGCCGTCCCAATCCACCGGAACCGCCGTGACCAAAGCGATCTTGGATGGCCGTTTTTTAGTGAGCGAACATTCCGGCAAATTTCAGATGCCGGGGCCGGATGGAAAAATGATGGACATGGATTTCAAAGGGATGTCCATCGAAGGGTATGACAACGCGAAAAAGAAATTCGTGTCTTCATGGGTGGATAACATGGGCACCGGCATCATGAATTCCGAGGGAACCTATGACGCGGCGAGCAAATCGTTCACCTACCACGCGGAGTACGAAGCGATGCCTGGAATGAAGATGAAGATCCGCGAGGTGATTAAGATCACCGACAAAGATCATCACACTTTTGAGTTTTATGAAAATCGCGGCGGCACCGAGATGAAAACAATGGAAATCAACTACACGCGCAAAAGTTGATATGCCCAAAGTCGATTCACGGGTGGATACATACATCGCGGGATCGGCGGAATTTGCCCAACCGATCCTGCGACGACTCCGCAAGCTGGTGCATGCCGCTTGCCCCGACGTGGAAGAGGCGATCAAGTGGCAGTTCCCCACTTTCTCGCACAAAGGAATGTTGTGCAGCATGGCGGCGTTCAAAGCGCATTGCACCTTCGGATTCTGGAAACACAATTTGATGGTGGGCAAAGATTCCGCCAGCCTCCAAAAAGCGGACGAAGCGATGGGCCTGCTTGGGCGGATTACTTCTTTGTCCGATCTCCCGCCGGACGAATTGCTCCTGAGCCATATCAGTAAAGCCGTTCGCTTGAACGAATTGGGGATCAAAGTCCCGCGCACAATCAAGCCACGGCAAAAAGTGAAGTTGATCATTCCGCCGTTGCTGATGGGCGCGCTGAAAAAGGACAAGAAGGCCGCGAAGAATTTCGAAAACTTGAGCCCAAGCCATCAACGGGAATACGTCGAATGGATCTCAGAAGCGAAACGGGAGGAAACCCGCGCGAAACGCCTGGCTACCACTTTGGCATGGCTGAGCGAGGGGAAATCGCTCAATTGGAAATACGCGAAGTGTTGAGCGTAGAGCTGCGACCTTTGCAAAAGTGCAGCGCAAGGAGTCGAATGGCGAGGCGATTTGCCCGAAGCATTTCGTTTGTTTGGCAAATCTGCGCCTGGCTCACACTTGCTCCTCAAATTTACGTTGCCAAATTCGCCCGACGGTTTTCAATGTGGCAGAACCCAATATGAAAAATTTTAAAATCATTATTTGCGCCTCGGCCTTCGCCGTACTTTCTTTGAGCCTTGTTACAACAGCTTGCGGGGAAATTCCTCCGCCCAAAGATGAGCCCAAGGTGATCAACCCCGGACCGCCGCCGTCCGACGCCATCGTTTTGTTCGACGGAAAGGACCTTTCGAAATGGGCCGACAAAGATGGCGGACCTGCCAAATGGGAAATCAAGGATGGCGTCATGACCGTCAACGGAACGGGCAGCATCTTTACGAAGGAAGAATATGGCGACTGCCAGTTGCACGTGGAGTGGGCATCGCCAAGCGAAGTAAAAGGAGAGAGTCAGGGCAGGGGCAACAGCGGGGTTTATATCCAAAATCGCTACGAAGTTCAGGTGCTCGATTCCTACAACAACAAGACGTATTTTCACGGGCAGGCGGGGTCGGTTTACAAGCAACACGCTCCCCTGGTGAATGCGTGCCGTCCTCCCGGTGAATGGCAAACCTACGACATCATTTTCCATGCACCCCGATTTGATGGACAAAAGCTGGTTTCCCCGGCGCGCGTGACAGTGCTCCACAATGGCGTTTTGGTTCAGGACAATACAGAAATCCTTGGCACGACCTCCCACATTGGCGACCCGAAATACGAGCCCCATCCGCTCAAGCAACCGTTGCAACTTCAGGACCACAATAATCCGGTGCGCTTCCGCAACATCTGGATTCGCCCGCTGTAGAGTGACGAATCAGATTTTCGTGTAGAGCGACGCGACTTCTTTTCCGTAGCCGTTGTAGGGCTGTGTTTTCACGCTGTCGCCGGTGTCGATGATCCGCTCGATGGCTTGAGACCAGCGTGGATGTGGAATTGCCGGGTTGACGTTCGATTCAAATGGATATTCATCGGGGCCGAGCGTCTCCCAAAATGTAGTGGGCTGTTTTTCGACGAAATCAATTTTCACCACAGACTTGATACTTTTATAGCCATACTTCCACGGAACAACGATGCGCAAAGGCGCGCCGTGTTGCTTGGCCAGCGGCTTGCCGTAAATGCCGGTGACCACCATCGTGAGCGGGTGCATCGCCTCATCCATTCTGAGCCCTTCAAAGTACGGCCAGGGATAATTTGGAAGTTTGCTCATGCCGGGCATTTGGCTGGGGCGGCTGGCGGTTTCGAATCGAATGAATTTTGCTTCCGTCTTGGGCGCGATCTTTGCGATTAATTTGCTCAGAGGAAATCCGGTCCACGGCACGACCATCGCCCAGGCTTCCACGCACCGAAAGCGATAGACCCGCTCTTCCAGTGGAGCGAGCCGCGTCAATTCCTCGGCATCAATGCGGATGGGCTTCTCCACCAGTCCGCCGATTTCAATGGGCCACGGCGCAGTCACGAAACTGCCCACCAACTCACGGACTTTATCTTTGCTCAGGGAGAATTCGTAAAAATTATTGTAGGAACCCGCCACCTTTTCATTGGTCAACGATCCCTTTGGATTGAAGTCGGGATTTCGCGCAGCGGGATAAAGCTTCGCGTTCGCAGTGGGCGGGGACGAAGCTGGAATGGCGGAGGCGCTTTCTTTTTCTGAACAGCCCAGCAACGGCAGAGTGATCAGGCCGGTCCCCGCCAATCCAAGTTGCCTTAGAAATTGTCGGCGGTTTTCAAAAGCGGATTCAGGGGTAACGCGCTTTTCGGGGACGAACCATTCCGGGCGAAGAATGAGATTTGCCATGGAGAAATAATGCCCGGCCCGCGCGGCAATTCCACAATATTTCTACGGGGCGAGCTCGAACTCGCTGGCAGGGTGCGCATCGGGTGCAACGTTGGTCATGAACCAATAACCTTGCAGCCGTTCGAGCAGTTGAGTAAGGTTCTCGAAACCTGCGGGCTTCGTCAAAAAAGAATTTGCGCCGAGTTCAAACGCCTTTTTCACGTCCGGTTCGCGCGTCGAGAAAGTCAACACCACCACGAGAATTTTCAATTCCGGCTGGGCGCGGATCCAGCGGAGAACATCGAATCCGTCGGCCAAGGGCATTCGCAAATCCAGCAGCAGCAGAAATGGGAACGGGTGCAAGCCGCGGTCCGCATAAACTCCGTCGCCGCGCAAGTAAGAGATCGCTTCCTCCCCGTTTCTCACGCGGACCAGGGGATTGAGGAGGTGTGCTTTGCGAAAAGCCCGGCACATCAAAAAGGCGTCATCATTGTTGTCTTCCGCCAGGAGGATGGTGGAGCTGGCTAAAATATTTTGGAGGGGCGAATTCATTAAAACCTCGATTCTTCAGGGAACAAACCATTGGTGGCTGGCTTTCTCAAGTGGGGCAAAAGCTGAAAGGTCACGAGGCCGATGGCCGTCACTCCTCCGGGAAAGGAGGGTATTTCTGCCGGTTTCCCCTTGTTTTGGGCGAGATTCGCGCATCGCTTGCTTCTGCCCGCTATTTCATTACGCTTTTGAAAATGATTATTGCGCCTTCGCTGCTGGCCGCAGATTTTGCCCGTTTTGGAACGGAAACCAGGCGCGTGGCGGAAGCCGGGGCCGATTGGCTGCACCTCGACATCATGGATGGCCATTTTGTTCCGAACATCTCCTTTGGTCCCGCAGCGGTGCGAGCGCTTCGCCCGTTAGCCAAACTTTTTCTAGACGTCCACCTTATGTGTTCGCGTCCCGAAATTCTGCTCGAACCGTTCGTCAAAGCGGGCGCCGACAGCCTCACGATCCATGTCGAACTGGGTGAGCAAGTCACGTCCTTGATCTGGAAAATCCGTTCCCTCGGCAAGAAAGTGGGCCTGGCCATCAATCCCGGGACGCCGATGAGTTCGCTGGAACCCTTCCTCGGGAAGATCGATTTGATTTTGATCATGACCGTCAATCCCGGCTTCGGCGGCCAACCTTTCATCACGGAAACGCTGCCGAAAATCCAACAGGCTTATTCATGGCGTGCAGAGAAAAGGCTGAGCTACAGGATCGAAGTCGATGGCGGGATTAATTTTCAAACCGCCGGGGATTGCGCGCACGCTGGCGCGGACACTTTTGTCTCGGGCACCGGTCTTTTCGGGCAGCCGAGCCTGAAGCGCGCCGTGGCGAAAATGCGCAAGATCGCGGAAAAAAATACTCCCGCGAAACAGCTTCTGCCTGCGGATTCCTGATTCTCCACGCTAAATTTATGGCTGAAATCAAGTTTGGCACCGACGGCTGGCGCGCAATTATCGCGGAGGATTTTACTTTCAAAAACCTGGAGCGCGTCGCCCAGGCCACGGCGGATTATTGGAACGCGAATCCGATTACGGGCACCGAAAAAAAAGCGGTCGTCGGATACGATCGCCGTTTTCTCTCCGATCAATTCGCCCAGCGCGTGGCGGAGGTTTTCGCTGGAAATGGTTTTCAAGTTACGCTCACCTCGGAGCCGACGCCCACGCCCACTGTCTCGTTC
>JBDSIW010000270.1:0-4599 GCA_039917795.1 Verrucomicrobiota bacterium
CCCAAAAATCTCGAGAGCAGCGGGGCATTTTCCAATTGTCTTTTCCTCAAGCATGACCAATTGATCGCGATTCAGTGGCGGCGCCTTTCGCAGGATTGCGGGGAAAATCCATTCGAGAGTCGCGGCCAGAGTGCGGGCCATCGGCATGGGAATCTGAACCAGCAACCGTTTTCGACCGGTTGCATCGCAAATGGCCTGGAGAATTTCCCGCAACGTCAAAATCTCGGGACCGTAGAGATCGTAGCTCTGCCCAACAGTGCGGGGATTGACGAGTGCCCGCACAAAACACCTCGCGACATCTTCCACCGGGACCGGTTGCAAAAGGCCGTTGCCCGTTCCCATCACCGGAAGAACCGGCGACCATCGGCTCAGTCCGGCAAAGAAATTCACGAAATGATCGCCGCGTCCGTAAATGATGGAGGGTCGGAAAATAGTAAAGTCCAACCCGCTATTGCGCACGTGCATTTCCGCGGCCCACTTGGATTTGTGGTAACGCGCCTTCGCATACGCGCACACACCCAACGCGCTCACCTGGAGGAAACGTTTCACACCGGAAGCCCGCACGGCGCTGACCATGTTTTGGGTGCCGAGGGTGTGAATCTTTTCAAAGGTACTCCCGCCCTGCTCGCTAATGATGCCAACCAAATGAATCACCGCGTCCACGCCATCCAGCCCATCGTGCAGCGAATCCAGATCGAGTACATTTCCCGGATGCACTTCGGCTTTGAATTTGGAAATCATTTCCCGCGCAGCGGGCGAATCTGCGTTTCGCGCGAGAATGCGAACCGAGTGCCCTGCCCCATCCAATTGGCGAATCAATTCGCGCCCGACAAAACCCGTGGCACCGGTAACAAATACTTTCACCAGCGAAATCTGCAAGCAACCGGCTCACGCGGCAATTTTAAAGCCGTGAACTTTTCAGCCGATCCTCTCCAGCGCACTTCGCAAAAGTCCGTTGTTGGCGAGAAGTCGATAGGCATTTGGCCCCGCAATTGGCTCGTTCCAAAACTCGCCGCCAGCGCATTCCAATATCAATCCACCCGCCGCAATATCCCAAAGCGAAATTTGCGACTCGATGTAGGCATCGAAGCGTCCGCTCGCCACATAAACCATCGCCAGCGCCCCCGCCCCCATGATTCGCACCTTGCGAATTCGCGGAACGAGTTTGCAGAAATAAACCAAAGTCTTTTGCACCGAGAAATCGGTCTTGCCGAAGCCGATGGAAATAATCGCATCCTCCAGACGCTTTTTTTTGCTTACTTGAATGATCCGCCCGTTCAACCGCGCAGGCTGCCCCCGTATCGCCATCCACAATTCGTCGCAAAACGGATCATAAACCACACCGAGGAGGGTGACGTGGGACGGATGACGGTTAACAGGATTCGATGCACGACCGCGGCTGGGATTGTCACTCGTTGTGCGATCCCCGTTATCCTTTTTCTGCAACGCAATCGAGACGCAGGAATGCGGAATCTCGTAGGAGAAATTCACCGTTCCGTCAATGGGATCGACGACCCATCGATAATCGGCGTTGGCGTCGCCGTCATTCCCCTCTTCGCCGAGCAAAGCCACCTCGGGAAAAGCGCTGGCCAACTTTTTCTGGATCAACTTCTGGCAACGGACATCCAACTCCAGCTTGATGTCGAATTGCGATGCGGAATTAACTTTCTTGGCGGAGCGAAAATTTTTCGTCATCACTTTTCCCGCCGCGCGCGCCGCCTCGATTGCGCAATGGAGCGCCTTCTTTTGTGTTGAGAGATTCATGAATAAAATTGCCGACCGGAATAATTGTTAACCCATTTGCCCTTGGAACCCGGCATTTCAAAGAATAGGTCCTGTCGAGCATGAGTTTCCACCGGGCAGCGCGCAAGGAGTGACGCGCCCTTGCCTTGCGTCGAAAACTTCTCAACGCGTTCGGGAAGCTGGCGCGTTCAACAACTCCGCGTTGAGCTTGTAGGAATATTTATCGAAATAAATATTTTCATCACCCGACTCCAATTCCCCGCGCTGGAAGTCCACGTCGTCGGAGCGGAATCCATTCTTCGGTGGCTGAAGTGGCTGGTTGTGGTCGCTGTTGGCAATCATCCGATATTGATCCAGCCCGCCGAAATAAAAGTCGCGGATTTCGCGCCGCTCTTCTGACTTCAAACTCGTGCAATAACGCATGGCATAAATTCCCGCCCACGGATCGACTGGAACCCAGCCATAAGGCGCGAGGTAAATCTCGGTCCAGTCATGGATCGTCATGCTGCCCGGGACCAAATGCCAGCCGCTTTGCCAGCGCGCGGGAATTCCCTGCGAACGACACAGCGTGATGAAGAGCAGCGCTTCCTGCCCGCAATCGCCATAGCCATTGCTCGCGCAATAATCGCTGATGTTCGTCAGCGTGGAATATTCCCGGGAGTAACTATATTTGATGTGGTCAGCGATCCAGTTGTAAAACAGCTGCGCCTGGAGCATTGGATTCTTTTCTTCGCCGGAGATTTGCGCGGCCAGTTCCTTGATCCGGTCCGAGAAAACCACGTGGGGCGCTTCGGCCAGGAACGGTTTCAGCGTCGGATCTTCCGGGTTAGCAGGCGTGACTTTGCTCGATTGCAGCGGGAAAGCAACGCAGTGAATCGTATATTCAAAGGAGACTTGAAACGCCGTCGGTTTGTCGAGTCGCGCGGCCTGCTCGAGGTAGATGCTGCGAATCGGACTTTTCTCGTCGCTCAAATATTTCTGCCGCGAAGAAGTCGAGAGCAGTTTGAATTCTTTTTGGTATGGATATCGGCGCGGTATTGGAAGCCATGCGCGGATTATTTCGCTGGCCGGGACGGCATTTGATTCCACGGTGACGGTAATCCCGGCCTTGTAACGATGCGGCAGCACGTAGGGTTTATCCTCCCGCACCGCCGCGGATTTGATGGCGCGACAGTTTTCCAACATGGCTTTCTGTTTTGGAGCGTCATTCACCGGAACCCGTCGGCGGGTGTTCAATTCCGGGTGACGGAAATAGAGATTGCTCACACTGGTCCCGACGAACGAGCGAACGCCGTTAAAAGTGCGCGAGTCGAAACGCTCCTCCTTGAGCCAGCGCGCGAATTCCTCCCTGGTTAATCCGGTGAGCGATTTATCAATCGCGTCATAAAGCTCCGTTTCGGTCAGCGAATAATCCTTTTTGATGCGCGTGAGCAAATCGAACTGGAGCGCGATTTGTTTCCGTTCCAGCTCCGAGAAAGTGGTCCCAGAATTCTGCAAGGCAAACGCGAGCAAGGTCGCCGCCTGTTTGAAATCCCCCGCTTCCGCCAGCTGATTGGCCGCGGCAAGCGTTTCCTGGACATCCGCGAATCCGCGAACTGCAGAAAATGCGACCGTGAAAAAGACGAAGAAGATTTTTGTCCGGAAACAATTCATTCGCCAGTTTACGCCGCCAATGAAGTTTTGCTCGATAAAAATTTACTGCGGATGTCTTGCTCCTTTTCGGCGCGCGAACTGATTGACCCAAACCTCGCGGAAAGAATTAGCGCTCACTCCAAACCAAATGTTAGGGTTCGAACCAATCCGGTCGAGAATTCCCTGATCGATTCTGGTGGCCCCGGATAAAACTGATTAGCGATCCCCTCCGCCAAAAAATAACTAAACAAGAGTAGTCCAAGAAAAGCCAGGGAGCGGAAAAGGGCGGTGGGAAGGGTAGGCCGCAGAACCCGCAAACGAAGAGCGACAGACGCAAGCGCAATGAAACTCGCAATGCCACGAATAAGAGGTGTCTGCCACGCGTAAGCACCGTACGAAAACAAACCGACAAATATCCCACCCGCAATCGCAACCAGAAAGGAAAACCCAGTCGATAGTGGAATTAGCCAAACCACATTGCAAATGGCGGAACGATCAACGCACCTCTTTCCTTTGCGGTCGGAAAATATTTTCACACAGGTTTATGAGTTGCCTTTCAATCGCCCATGGGAACCTGATCACCGCAAACTCAGCCCGCCTCAAGGCAAACCGCTCTGGATATAAAACCATTTGTAGGTCGAGTTGGCCCGGCGCGAGTCGATCCATGAAGTCCTTCGCTCCAGGCCGGTGAAAACCATTTCGCTGCCGGATAGCGCCATCGCCGGATAAACCATCTGCGCGTCCAAGGCCCGGCCTTGCTGGTAAATGGTGCGAAACCTCCATTGGCCGCCGTCGAGATACGCGTGACGCAGGTCGCCCGCGAATTCATTTTGGCCCCAGACCGCAAAGTGCTCGGAAGCGTCATCGCAAAAAGCAATGTTCGGGCGGCCGCGCGGATCGAAGCGGAGATAAGGCGCGAAGCCTGCGCCTTTGTCGCCATCACCGGCGAGATACCCCGAACTGGAGCCGGTGACGAGTTGCTTGTTCCAATTTCCGGAACCGTCCCGCTTGAAATAATAGAGCTGATTGAATTGCGAGGAGCCGGTGGTAGCGCGTTCGTTGTACCAGTTCGCGATGGCCGGTTGGCCATCCGGCGCGATGGCGATGCTCGCTCCCGCGCCGACGTCTCCGGAATCATCGGCCGTGCTGTTGATTTTTTGCGTGGTCCAGCCGCCGCCCCGATTGGATGCGTAATTCAACTGGCTGTAAGGACGCGAATGGCCG
>JBDSIW010000271.1:0-2909 GCA_039917795.1 Verrucomicrobiota bacterium
GCAATCATGGCAACCAGCCCGAGAAGGCTGATGAACTTGAGTTCCATCCGCGGACGTTACGGAGCGGGCGGGGGAACTCGCAAGAAGGAACCAAACTTAATTATTTCTCTACGGTACGCTGAATCGAAAGCGGCGAAAAAAAGCGTCCGATCCGGATTAAGGAAAGCTCCTTATTCTCCGCGCATCTGGATGGCGCGATGCACTAGCTCCGTCGCGTTTTTCAAGTTGAGCTTCTCCTTGATGTGGGCGCGATGCGACTCGATGGTCTTGACGCTGAGATGCAATTGCTCGGCAATTTCCCGCGTGCCGCGTCCTTGTCCGATCAGTCCGAAAACTTCGAGCTCGCGATCGCTCAAACGCTCCATTAACGACCCCGAAGAATTGGAGCGTCCTCCGATTAATTGGTGCATCAGCTTGGCGCTCATCTTTTCGCTTAGATAAATTTCACCGGTCAAAACTTTGCGAATGGCTTCGAGAACTTTTTCTGAAGCTTCCTGTTTCATGATGTAACCCGAGGCGCCTGCACGCAAAACCCGCTCAGCGTAGAGCGATTCGTCATGCATCGAGAGAACCAGCACCAGCATCTTCGGGTAATGAGCCTTGATGTTTTTGAGCAACTCGACGCCGCTGCTGCCTTTGAGAGAAATATCGACGAGCGCGAGGTCTGGATTCAGCGACGCCATTGAATCAAAGGCGGCCCCCGCTTCTTCGAACTGGCCGCAAATCGATAAATCCTTTTGTTGGTCGATCAATTTCGCGAGGCCCTCGCGCAGAATGGGATGGTCGTCCACGATGACAATCCGGCGAGTCACTGGCGCAAGACCATTTCTCTTAATTGATATGTTGTTTTTCATCAAGAAACCGCGGTAACCATTTCTTTTTGAACTCGTAATTCACATATTCAATCAGCAACCCGGTTTTAAAAGAAAAATCGCGCCCTTGCGGTCCACACTTTAAAATCGCGAAGTGAAAGTCGCGCAATTGATTTGTTCCGGTCAGGACCGAGATTTGGCCATCGTTAAATAAAGGCCCAATGCGGCGGAAACTCCGCCACCAACCATGAACCAAAGCGATCGATTCGTCGGAGAATTGTTGAACAGCTTTGATATTTCAGACGCAGTGGAGCGGGATTCGTTAAACCCTATGACGAGCAGAACGACTCCCGCTACCAATAAAGCGATCCCCAACATTTTGTTCATAATGTCACTCCGTTCCAATTCGAACGCCGGATGAATTAAACCGGGCGTCTGCCACTGATGATGCGAACCAGCAACACCACGATGGCAATAACCAGGAGAATGTGAATGAACCCGCCCAAGGTGTAGGAGGTAACTAACCCCAACAGCCAGAGCGCCAATAAAATTGCGCAAATTGTCCAGAGCATAATGTTTTGTTTGTTTTACCGAATTTGTTAGTGATCGCCGGCTGAAGTGCGGCGATCGTTTTTTTCTTTTACCTCAGCTTCCGAACTGCTGGAAATATCGTGAGCTCCAGCCTGTCCGAAAATTTCCTTGGCGCGCTTGGTTTCATCGTTGGATTCCGAGTGAACGGAAATCAAGATATTGCCCGCCTTGATTTTTCCCTCGTAGCGTTTGGCTTCGTATTCGGGAATCCCCATGCCGACGAGTGCTCCCGCGATTCCCCCGACCGCCGCGCCGACTGCTGCGCCCCCGAGGGCCGCCATGATTGGACCGGCCGCGATGAATGGGCCGACCCCAGGAATGGCGAGCGCGCCGATTCCCGCGAGCCATCCTAGAGCACCGCCCAGCACGCCGCCCGTACTCGCACCGGTGACGGCGCCTTCCGGCGCCTTGGTGTGCTGCTCGTGGGCGAAATCCTTTGTTCCGGTTTTGTCCGGAAACAAAACGGAAATATCGTTGTCCGCGAAACCGGCAACCTTCAATTCATTCACGATGGATTCGGCTTGGAATTCACTCGTTGCGATGCAAAAAACGGCTTTGGCCATATAATTCTAAAAGTTAATGTTAATCTTCTAAACGTAAATTACCGGGGCGGAAAAAACTTTCCATCAGGCGGGGGCACGATTTTCGATCCGTAAAACTGCTGAGGTCACACTCGGCTGGAAGAGAAGATTACTCCATCAGCGCCGCCACCTGTTTGCATTTCTCCTCCGTAATGCTGTTGACCTTGGAGAGATTGAAATTGCATCGGCGAAAGTTCGTCAAACCCATATTGTAGGCGGCGTAGATTTCCGGTGGCGTGGGTTCCCGTTTATATTCTTGCCGAAGTTGCCCGTATAAAATCGTGAGATAATTGGAAGCGTAGGTGCGACTGATTTCCGGATTTAAAACATTCTGCTGATACTTGTGGACCGGTAAATTCCGACGCTTTCTCCACTCGCTCACGTCCATCCAGGCTCCTTTTTGGATTTGAAAATGGCCTAATGACATTCCGCGGTCCCCAGAGGTAAGCACCCCGCCGCTTGATTCCACCTGGCACACTGCGTCCAGAAAACGGTCATGCGGTTTCCAGGCTTCGGTCGCGAATATTTCCGATGCACACCAACAATAAATCAAGGAGGCCAGGAGAGTTTTCATAATGCAGGTCTGCCTCCACAAAGCTTAAATAGCCCGGTCCAATTGACAATCGGGGACGAATAGCTCCGCAGTTCAGGGGATCAGGCTCTTCGATCTAGGGTATTCCTCTAGCGCATTGCTGAAACCAAGGAAAAAAAAACTGGTTCAGCTTTCGCTGAACCAGTTTGTGGCAATCTAATTTGTTATGGTGCGCCGACGGTCGCGGCATCCGTTACCTGGAAATAACCCCGGGCCCCAGTGCCAAGATAATACCCATAGATCGCGTTCACATTTTGTAGAACGACACCTCGAAGAATGGTCTTCTTCGACGTAATCGGACTGGTGAATTTGCCCGTCACCAAACCGGATGGC
>JBDSIW010000272.1:0-7947 GCA_039917795.1 Verrucomicrobiota bacterium
GTTTATGCACTTGGATTTCAAACCCGAGAACGTTTTGGTCACGCGCAACGGGAATATCCGCCTCGTCGATTTCGACCTGGCACAAGCGAAACCCGACAAGCCAAAGAAATTTTCCCGGAATCCCGGCACGCCCGCGTATATGCCGCCCGAGCAACTCCAGCATCAAGCCATCGACCATCGGGTGGATATTTTTGCCTACGGCGTGACGGCTTACGAACTTCTCACCTCGCACAAGCCGTTTGCCGGAGATACGCCTTCGGAGATCGCGCTCAAGCAACAGGTCGGCTCGGTTGTTCCGCCTCGCGAATACAACGAAATTCCTCCCGCGCTGGAAAAAATCGTTTTGAAATGCCTCGAACGCGAACCACAGAATCGGTATCCGCACGCGAGTGTCCTTGTGCGTGATCTGCAGGAAGCTTTGTACGTAAAGTGATTTGGTTCCACGGGGACTCGTGATTGGCGCCCGCGTTCAGGCGTCTGAAAATTATTTCCCCTCCGAGAGGTCCAGGCAAACCAGTTTGCTTTTGCTTCGAGCGAACAGAAATCCATCCGCCAGCGCGGGTGTGGCCCGCACGTCAGACGGCAACGCCTGCACGCGCGCCGTGGGTTTGAATCCTGCGGGCGAAGCGGGCGCGCGAATCAATTCGCCGCGCTCAGTCAGCACGAGTAATTGACCTTCGGCCAGTGTGACCGTGCCCGCCTTTAAACCCGTTTCCTTCCAGCGAACTTTTCCCGTCTTAAATTCCACACAGCGCAATTCGCAGCCTTGCTCCTGTCGCCCGTGCCAGCCGTAGAGAAATCCATCGTGATAAACACTGGTGGCGTAATGGTTCGACAAAGTGTCTTCGCCGGACCAAATAACGGTGGGCATGGATTCCTTGAAGCGCAGCAATTCCGCCTTCGCGCCGTAGCTGGCCGAGATAAAAATTTCATCGCCCACCACCAACGGCGTTGCCGCGCTGACCGAGGCGCTCATCGCCGGTCGCCACGGATAACGAAAGATCACGCGTCCATCCGCGGGCTGAAGCGCCACGAGCGCTTCGCGGGTCAGCGCGAGCACGGTTCGTTTTCCCTGGAAGCTGGCGGCGACTGGTGACGCGTAGCTGGCCTCGTCTTTGGTCGCCTTCCAGCGCAGTTTGCCGTCAGCCACGTTGAAGGCGACGATTCCTGCGCCATCGCTGCCGCCGAGCGTGAGAATGACGAGTTGGCCTTCAATTAGCGGCGAGCAGACGCGTCCGAAAAAACCTTTTCCCGCGCCAAATTCTTTAGCGGTATCCACGCTCCAGACCGGATCGCCATTGGCAAGTTTCCAACAACTTAACTTTCCTTCCGCGCCAAAGGTGAAGACCTGTCCGCTGGCCATGGTGGGAGTCGCGCGCGGGCCTTCGTCAAAACCAAAATCATCGAGATAATCAGTTGAATAACGTTTTTGCCAGATTTCTTTTCCGGTTTTGGGGTCAAGGCATTCCACGACAGCGCGATTTTCCAGGCGATGAAACAAAATCAGCCGACCTTCGCTGACCGATGGCCCGGCAAAACCCTGGCCTACGTCGCGACTCCAAACCTGGCGCGGCCCTTCCTTCGGCCAAACCCGTCCCAAGGGCGTGCCCGTGTAAGTTCCATTCCGCTGCGGACCGAGAAATTGCGGCCAATCGTTGGTAGAACCGAAAATCTCTGCTGAGCTGAGATTCCTGCAGAGAAAAAAAACTGCGACCGGAACAAGGCGGGCAAGAGAGAAGCCAATCCGTGCGATGACGTTTTTGTTGGGCAGGGATTTCATTGCGGTGAATCTTCCGGGATGGCCCGGAATTGTTCAAGCGCGCTCCGCTCCAGTTCCTGTGTTCTATTCGGAGTTCGGGCTAAAAATTCAGCCGGTCAATCGGCAAGCCGGCTCAATGATTGTAACCCCAGCCAAAACGGCTCTCGCCGTGATTGGAAAAGGGCCAGTAAACAAAGGCGGATTTGCCGACCAGGTTTTTTCCCGGAAGCGTCCCCCATGTGCGCGAGTCCGAACTGTTCAGCGTGTTATCGCCCATCGCCATGTAGTTTCCGGGCGGAATTTCCCGGACGGTTTGCTCATCGGGAAAAAGCGGAGCAAGGCCGGGACGATGAACGCTTCGGGCGACCCGCTCGTTGACATGGCCGAAGTAATGGCTGTCGCGTGGAATGTTCGAGAAACTATAGATCCTTTCGAAGTGAGGCGTAGTGGAGGTGAGCGAAACTCCATCGATTCTCAATCGCTGATCATCGCCAATGCTGATTCGTTCGCCGCTGAGGCCAACCAGCCGTTTGATATAGAATTGGTCCTGGATCATTTCCCGATGGTGGATTCCTTTCGTCTCAAAAACGATGATCTCCCCACGACGGGGCGCGCGAAAGTTGTAGGTCAACCGGTCCACTAAAAGATGATCCCCGGCAATCTGGACGTTGAATCGGAAAATGTTCTCCCGGTATGAAACTCCATGAACGCAAGCGTCCCAGAATCGTTTCGGCAAAGGAGGGATGTCATTTACCTTGCCTTGTTCGATGCCGTAAAGCGTGGGCTGCATCGAGCCGGTGGGAATCTGAAAGGGTTGCAGAAAGAACGTCCGGATCGCCATCGCGACGGCCAAGGCCACGAGAATCACCTCCATGTTTTCCTGCCACGTTTCATAGCGATGAGGTTGCAGCCATTGATGTGCGGCGGCGTCCAATTCCTTCATCCTCGCCTGGAGCATGGCCTCTTCCGCCCCCGAACGGAGCGCATCGTCGAGATTCACCCGGGCCGAATCCAAAACCATGGCTCCCTCCGGAGGGAGTAAATCGTAGTGGGTGCGGCAAAGTTTTCGGACCCGTCGGCGCAGACGTTTGGCGTCCCGAAATGTCCTGGAGAAGGTCCAACTTGAATTCATGTTTTGGAATTAATTTTCGTGCAGGCACTTTCGCGTTTCGCCGGAGGAATCACAACCGCAAAGGAAAATGAGCAAGGGATCAGTCAGAGTCGTGGCGTGAGCTTAAGCGTTTTGCTCATCGGCGAGCGGCTTTCGATGCGTTGGTTACGCAATTATCTCGGGCTTGGCTTGAAGACTTCCGCTGATCGCGCGTATAGTTTCGGACGCACCATGTTCGCTCGACGATTTCAAATTTTTGGCTGGCTGCTTTGCTGGTTATGGCTGGTCCCCGTCAATACGCCTGCGGCTGAACACCGTTCGCCGGGGCGCGACATTTACCGGAAACTTTGCACGAAGTGTCACGGGAAAGATGGCGAGGGTGTGAAAGAAAAATATGACGACGCCCTCTCCGGCGATTGGTCGTTGGAAAAATTGACGCGATATATCGACAAGAATATGCCGGAAAACGCTCCGGAGAAGTGCGTCGGCGCGGACGCTCAAGCCGTCGCCTTCTACATCAACGACGCGTTTTATTCACGGGAAGCGGGTCTTCGCAACCATCCGCCTCGCGTGGAGCTTGTTCGCCTGACGAACCGCCAATATGTGAATGCGGTTGCGGATTTGATCAAAGGCTTCACTGGCGGGCCAGATTCCATTCCGAACGCGGAACGCGGTTTGCGCGCGACCTATTACAATTCGAGGAATTTCAATTCGGAAAATAAATTCCTTGAGCAAATCGACCGCCAGGTTTTATTCGACTTCGGGAAGGAAAGTCCGGCCAGGGAAAACGCGGGCACGAATGGATTTTCGATTCAGTGGCGCGGTTCGCTCATCGCGGAGGAGTCGGGCGACTATGAGATTCAATTGAAAACCCCCAACGGCGCGCGCCTGTGGCTCAATGACGAAGACGAGCCCTTCATTGATGCCAGCGTGGCTTCGGGCGAATTGAACTGGCAGACTTCCACCATCCGGCTGATCGGCGGGAGGATTTACCCGCTTCGATTGGACTTCAACAAAACACCGCAAGACAAGGTCGGCTCCATCGCGCTGGCGTGGAAGCCCCCACACGGCATCGCTGAGCCAATTCCAGCGCGCAATCTTTCGCCCAAGGGTATCGCCGCCACTTTTGTGATCACGACTCGTTTTCCGCCGGACGACAGCAGCGTAGGTTACGAGCGCGGGGTCGCGGTATCAAAGGCGTGGGACGAGGCGGCGACGGATGCGGCGATTGAAACAGCGAATTATGTCGCGAAGAACCTGAATCGCCTTTCACATAGCAAACCGGACGACACCAACCGCCTCGCTCAGCTGGAAAAATTTTGCGGCGAATTTGTCACGACGGCATTTCGACGCCCGCTCGACGCAGAGGAGAAAAACATATTTGTCTCCTTTCAATTAAAGAACTCGAAGAACCTCGAGGATGCCGTCAAGCGCGTGGTCTTGATCTCGTTGAAATCGCCGCAGTTCCTTTTTCTCGGCCTGGAAAACAACGGGTCGAGCGACGCCGGGATCGCATCGCGCCTCTCTTTCGGTTTGTGGGATTCCCTTCCCGGTTCCGACCTCGTGAAACGTGCGGTCGAAGGAAAACTGCGCGAGCCAGTTCAGGTGGAATTAGCCGCGAAGCAAATGTTGGAGGATCCGCGCGCAAGGACCAAGATGCAGTATTTCCTCCAGCAATGGCTGCAACTGAACCGGGCAGAGGATCTTTCGAAAGACATCGCGCTTTATCCCGGCTTCAGCCCGGAAATCATCTCGGACTTGCGCGTTTCGCTAAATATTTTTCTGGAAGACGCGGTTTGGAATGGCCCATCGGATTACCGGACGCTCCTGCGCTCCGATGCTCTGTTCCTCAATGACCGCCTCGCGAAGTTTTATGGAGTGGAGTTAACCGAAACCGGAACGAACGGTAATTTCATAAAAGTAAAACTTGATGCCGACGAACGTTCGGGAGTCCTCACTCATCCGTACCTCCTCGCCGCATTCTCGTATCGAAGATCCACCTCGCCAATTCATCGCGGTGTTTTCCTGACCCGGAACATTGTCGGTCGCGCCCTGAAGCCGCCGCCCATGGCCCAGACGTTTAACGAAACCGCCTTCGCACCGCACCTGACGATGCGCGAGAAAGTCGCGACGTTGACGCGTTCCGAATCGTGTCAAACCTGTCATTCGGTGATCAACCCGCTCGGGTTCAGCCTCGAAAATTTCGATGCCGTCGGAAAATTTCGAACCACGGACAACGACCAACCGATTGATGCGGCCAGCGATTATGTCTCTGACGACGGGCAGACTATTCGCCTGAAAGGAGCGCGGGATGTGGCCGGGTTCGCCATCACGAGTGAGCACGCCCAGAATGGTTTCATCGAACAACTCTTCAATCAGGTCGTGAAACAACCGATGGGGGCTTACGGGCCTGACGTGAAGGATCGCCTCCGCCAGTCATTTGTCAGCTCGGACTTCAATCTCCAAAAACTTTTGGTCGATATTGTAACCATCTCCGCGTCGCAGGGGATTGAGCAAGCACCAGTTCCATATCCAGTCGCACGCAAAGTCTTCAGGCCGGCGAAATCCTAGGCCGATGAAGCGAGTGAACCGCCGGTACGGCGTTATCCCCTCGGGCTGAATTCAGATTCGCTCGCCAGTTTTTCCCAGAGCGCCTTTTCCTTTGCACTGATTTCCTTGGGCGACGCAATCCGCGCGACCACAAACAAATCGCCGTTAGCGCCGTCGCGACTGGGCAAACCGCGCTCCTTCACGCGCAAGCGCTGGCCGTTTTGGGTGCCCGCTGGAATTTTAATATTTACGGGCGATTGCAAGGTTGGAATCTCCACGTTGATGCCGAGCACCGCTTCCCAAGGCGCGAGGTCCAGATCGTAAAAAATATTCCCGCCTTCCACGCGAAAATCGGGATTGGCCGCAAATTTGACGCGGAGGAACAAGTCACCCCGCGGCGCGCTGCCCGAACCGGCTTCGCCCTGTCCCGCGACGCGTAATTTTTGTCCTTCACGAACGCCGGCCGGAATTTTCACCTGGTATTTTTCGGTGCGCGGTATCTGTCCGCTCCCGCCGCAAGTGGGGCAGGGGCGATTCTGAATTCTTCCCGTGCCGCCGCAGCGATCACATTTTCCGTTTCGCCGGAGAGAAATAGGGCGAACCGAACCGGACATCGCCTCGGCCAGCGTCACCATGATGTCGGCCTCGAGATCGCGCCCGCGCGCGGCGGCTTCCTGCTCGAACCCTCCGCGCCGTCCCGACCCTCCGTTGGACCGGCCGCCCCCGAAAAATTGCTCAAAGAAATCGCTGAACCCCGTGCCGCCGAATTCAAAATCCTCCGCCCCTTGCCCGGGCGCGCCGGAACGCCACGTGTTGGTGCGATAACTCTGTCCTCCTCCACCGGGCGGCGGCGTGAAACCCCCTTTCCAATCCGCGCCGAGCGTGTCGTACTTTTTTCGCTTTTCCTTGTCGCTCAGAACCTCGTAGGCCTCGTTGATCTCCTTGAATTTATCCTCCGCCTGCGCCTTGTTTTTCGCGACGTCGGGATGATAAACCCGCGCCAGTTTGCGAAACGCCTTGCGAATTTCGTCTTCGCTCGCCAACCGCTCCACTCCAAGCGTTTTGTAGTAATCCTTAAATTCGACAGCCATATTCGGGAATTTTATTTTTGCCGTGCGCCTTCAATTCTGCGGCGAATCCATTCACACTAAAGCATAAAGTTCGGTCCACGCTATTCGGAGAATTTGCGGGTGGGTGGATTTGTTTTTCCATTTGCGCAATCGAGAACTCGCAGACAAAACTCGCTGATGAATTACGGATTGAACATTCCAGAAAAAGGCGCGCTCGATTTTCTCTCGCTCGGGGCGCTGGTTCATCGGCTTGATCCAGGCATTATTCCATTTCGCAAAGCGACGCGCTGCGACATCCACGTGAGCGGAGGAGAATTCAATGTCGCGGCCAATCTCTCGGATTGCTTCCGCCTGAACACCGGGGTGGCCAGCGCGATGGTGGATTATCCGATTGGCGATCTGATTGCCGAGCGCGTTCGCGCAATGGGCGTCAAACCCTTTTACAGGAAGTTCAAACACGACGGCGTCAATGGTCCGAATCTGGCCACGGTTTACAGCGATCGCGGCCAGGGATTGCGCGCGCCGGTGGTCTTTTACAACCGCTGCAATGAAGCGGCAGCGCAGTTGAAGCCGGGTGATTTCGATTGGAAGGAAATTTTCACCGGCGGCGTGCGGTGGTTCCACAGTGGCGGGATTTTCGCGGCGCTTTCGCCCACCACGGCGGAAGTGATTATTGAAGCCATGCAGGCGGCCAAAGCAGCGGGCGCAGTAGTTTCATTTGACCTGAATTATCGAGCCAAGCTCTGGAATATTTCCGGCGGCCATGAGCGCGCAGTGGCCGTGCTGGATCGTGTTGTGAAAAACGTGGATGTGCTCGTGGGCAACGAGGAGGATTTGCAAATGGGTTTGGGAATTCCGGGTCCTGAAGCGGCAGCAAAAGACAAACTCGATCCGACCGCCTTCTTCAGCATGATGGGCAATGTCACGAAGAAGCATCCGCACATTAAGATTGTCGCCACGACCTTGCGGGAAGTTCATTCGACCAACCGTCACAGTTGGGGCGCGGTCGCGTGGATCGATGGAAAAACTTTTACCTCGCCCACGGGCGAACTCGACGTGGTGGATCGAGTCGGTGGCGGAGACGGGTACGCGGCAGGATTTTTCTATGGATTGCTTAAAGGAGTTTCGCCTCAGGAAGCGGTTAACCTCGGGTGGGCGCACGGCGCGTTGCTCACCACGTTTCCAGGCGACACGACGATGGCAACGGTCGAACAAGTGGAAGCATTGGCCAAAGGCGGTGGCGCTCGGATTCAAAGATAAGCCAGCCCGATTGACAACCCAATCTCGCTGCGGGAAGTTGTCGCCAAGGGACATTCAACCTCACCGGGCCATTTTATGAAAAAAATTATTTCGCTACTCTTTATTCTCGCGGGAATTTTCGCCACAAATGCTTTCGCGCAGGAAGCGCCGCGCGCTCACATTGAGAACATGTTTAAAGCCTTTCAGCCGGGCACACT
>JBDSIW010000273.1:0-2993 GCA_039917795.1 Verrucomicrobiota bacterium
GCGACGCGGAATGGGCCAACATGGAGCAAGTGCTCAAGCAGGTTTTTCCGGACCGAAAATTTGTCGAGCTTCCGCTCAGCCACGCTCTTTACAACTGCGTTTTCGAGATCAAGTCCAAGGGCCAGGTGCCGAACGTCGAGACTGGAACGGAGAGCCAGTTCACCGGAATCACCTGGGAAGACCGGCATGTGGGCGACGTGAAAACCGTCCATCACAGGGCGATTCTCGATGACCAGGGGCGCATGATGGTTTTCGCCACGCACAACACCGACAACGGCGACGGCTGGGAGTGGGAAGGCAACAACCACTATTATTTCGAGAATTTTTCGGAGAAAATTTCCTATCCGCTCGCCGTGAATGTCATCTTTTACGTCATGACCCATTGATCGCTGTTCAACTCATCAACCAAAACGCATTGTGGAAAAAGTAAACGAAACACACCAGGCAGACGCTCAAGCCGTGGAGAAATTAATCTCCGGGCGCGCACACATCGAAAAGGAATTGTCGAAGGTCATCGTTGGCCAGAAAGAAGTGGTCGAGCAAATTCTCCTCGCGCTCTTTGCTGGCGGACACTGTTTGATCACCGGCGCTCCCGGCCTTGCCAAAACGCTGCTCGTGAAATCCATCGCGCAGATTTTTCATCTCCAGTTCCAGCGAATCCAATTCACGCCCGACCTGATGCCCGCGGACATCACCGGCACGGAAATTCTCTCCGAGACGGAAACCGGACGGCGGCTCACCTTCGTCAAGGGCCCAATTTTCGCGAACATGCTTTTGGCAGACGAAATCAATCGCACGCCGCCCAAAACGCAGTCCGCTTTGCTCGAAGCGATGCAGGAACACCAGGTCACCGCCGCTGGCGTTCGTCACCCGCTGCCGGAGCCGTTCTTTGTCCTCGCCACACAAAACCCGATTGAAATGGAGGGGACCTATCCGCTGCCCGAGGCGCAGCTCGACCGTTTCATGTTCAACGTGGTGATCAATTATTTGCCCGAGGAGGACGAAGTCGCGGTGGTCGAAAGGACCACGGCGCGGCAATCCGTTAACATTGAACCGCTTTTTACGGGCGAAGACGTTTTGCGTTTTCATGAATTGATTCGCCAAGTGCCGATCGCTCAAAACCTCGTCCGTTACGCGGTGCAAATCGCCGCCGCTTCACGTCCGCAGCAAAAGAGCAGTCCTACCTTCATTAACG
This sequence comes from Verrucomicrobiota bacterium, assembly GCA_039917795.1. GTDB lineage: Bacteria > Verrucomicrobiota > Verrucomicrobiia > Limisphaerales > CANJXF01 > CANJXF01. The sequence goes on from JBDSIW010000273.1 coordinate 1,196, forward strand.
ATTGGGTGAGTTGGGGCGCCGGCACTCGCGCCTGCCAATTTCTCGTGTTGGGCGCGAAGGCCCGCGCGTTGTTGCAAGGTCGCAGCCACGTCGTGCCTGGCGACATCCGCGCGCTGGCTGCCCCGGTGTTGCGTCATCGTATCCTGGTAAACTACCGCGCCGAGGCCGAGGGGACGAACGTCGAAACGATCATTAGCCGGTTATTGGAAACGGTGAAAGAACCGGAGAGCGGGAAATGAAATGGCAAAGAAGAAACTTTGAACACGGAACGACGAACAACGAGAGGGTGGGCCCGAGGATGCGTCTTCCCCCGATTCGATGTTCAGCGTTCGAGTTCGGTTGTTCGATGTTTCCCCACATTTTTTTAAATAACTGATCCATGCCCGCCCTGCTTCCAACCACCGCTTCACTCAATGGCCACGAGCGTTTCATCGACCCGAAAACTCTCATGGCCATCCGTAACCTTGAACTGCGAGCGCGCATCGTCGTTCAGGGATTTTGGAACGGACTTCATCGGAGTCCTTATCACGGCTTCTCCGTCGAGTTTACCGAGTATCGGCAGTATTCGCCCGGTGATGACACCCGCTACCTCGACTGGAAATTGTTCGCGCGTTCGGATCGTTATTATCTGAAGAAATTCGAGGACGAAACCAACCTGCGTTGCCACCTGCTCGTGGACCAAAGCCGCTCGATGAATTACCACTCGCTGGCTTATTCCAAATCGGAATTCGCCCGCACGCTGGCCGCGACGCTGGCGTGGTTTTTAAACGGCCAGGGTGACGCCATCGGGTTGGTTACGTTTGACGAAAAGGTCCGGGATTATTTGCCCGCGCGCCATCGCCACGGGCATTTGCGCCAGCTGATGCTGGCGCTGGAAAAAGAACTGGTGGGAAGCGAAACCAATTTGAATACGCCTCTCCGCCGCGTCGCGGAGCTGGTGCGCAAACGCGGATTGGTCGTGCTGATTTCCGACTTGCTCGCACCAGTCGAGGAACTCGAACGCAGTCTCGGACGGCTCACGAGCGCCGGCCACGAAGTCATCATTTTTCAAGTGCTTGATCCCAACGAAGTGGCTTTCGATTTCCATCAGGCGATGTTGTTTCAAGACGCCGAGAATGAGCGCGATGTTTATCTTGATCCCGAAAAAGTGCGCGCGGATTACCGGCAGAAATTCGAGGAACACCATCAACGGGTCGAAACCGTTTGTCGCACTCTGGGCGTGGCGCTTCATCGTTTGATCACCGATCGCCCAATGGAATTGGCCTTGTCCGATTTTCTCCGCACCCGGCGGCGTCGCGGGAAATTAATTCGGCGTCCGATCCACGCCGTCGCCCCGGCATGAACTTTCTCTCCCCATGGTTTTTGTTGGGCGCAGCGGCGATTGCGGGCCCGATTCTATTTCATCTCATTCGCCGGGCGGTCCGCGAGCGGCAGATCTTCAGTTCGCTCATGTTCCTTCGCCCCACGCCGCCGAAAGTGACGCGACGGCGGCGCATCGAGAATCCCTGGTTGCTCCTTTTGCGCTGCCTGGTTTTGCTCCTCCTGGCCACGGCTTTTGCGCGTCCTTTTTTTGCGAGGGACATCACGTTGCCAGCGGCGACAACGGAAGGCCGCCAGCTTCTGCTCCTCGTGGATATAAGCGCCAGCATGAGGCGCGAAGGCTTGTGGGACAAGGCACGCTCCGTCGCCGGGCAATATCTCGATCGCGCTTCGGCGGCGGACCAAGTCACCGTTCAAACTTTCGACCGGCAACCGCACACCGTGCTCAGCGCGACGGAGTGGTCGTCGTGGCCCTTGG